>DAOVHJ010000084.1 GCA_030671945.1 Candidatus Heimdallarchaeota archaeon | reverse complement strand
CAAAAATTTTCCCACAACTAATAAATCATTCTGATCGGTATTTTCGTTTTCTGTAAAAAAGTTAATAGTTAAAGTAGATGTAAGAAAGGTAAACATTCAGAGGATAACCAATAATGCCAGCTAGTAAAACAGGAAGCGATGAAACTATCTCAGAAGAACCCTCTTCACGTTTAGCACATTATTTTAGAAATTTAAATCAAAAGATTGCTGATGGACTAAATAATCGAATTAAACAAGAAAATTGGCCTGAAATTGGTCTTGATGTTTCTATTATTGTTTTATTAATCTCCATGGCGTTATTTATTAGAATTTTATTATCTTATGAATTCAGAGATACTTGGGGTTACGGAACTGGCTCTAACGTATGGAATTATGGTTTACCATTTGGAATTAACAATGTAGATTTCAGAGGATTTGCAGATTTCAATTTTTATTATCACTCATGGATTACAGCTTGGTATACTGATAATTGGTATCCTTATCGTTGGATAGAACCAACTAATGTTTTAGATTACTATTCGTATCCTCCAGTTCTTCTGTACTTTTTTGTTTTAACATGGAGACCCGGTATGAGTAATTTATGGATGGCTTTTCCTATGATCCTCACCGATGCTGCGTGTGCAGGAGTAGTATATCTTATACTAAAGAACGTCATTAAAGGCAAACATAAACGTGGCATTGCTGTTTTTGGTGGATTGCTCATGGCATTAGCGCCAATAAATATCATTTATGATGGAGTATATTGGTTAAATACTAGTCCGGTAATATTTCTGACGATTATCGCATTTTACTTTGCTATCAAAAAGAAATGGTGGCAAGCATTCTTCTGGTTAGCAATTGCTACGATGACGAAACAGAATGCTTTATTCTTTTCCTATCCAATGTTCATGGTAATGCTCGGTGAGAAGGCTAGAAATAAATCCGTAAAAGAAGCACTTATTGAGAGTATAATGAATGCTGCTTTGTTTGTTGGGGTAGTTCTATTATTATCCGTTCCTTGGATATTCATTTCTCCCTATCAATATGGAAGACACATGCTGTTCCCTGGAAGACCAATAGAATTAAGATTCGACCCTGTTAATCCAGCTTCGAACGATTGTGTCTCCTTCGCAAAATCTCTGGAGCAGTTAGGGTTAGGTGGCCCTTTGTTAGCGCTGGCTTCGTTTGGTAATTACTCTATGCTCTGGATGATTCTCAGTGCAAGTATAATTGCAGTTATCATGTTTTGGAGATCATATAATTCTAAACTTGATGGTATAGAATTCTTCGAGTGGATTGCTGCTTATACGATTTTTACTCATATTTTCATGCCTCGAGGTGTTTACAAATTCTATACTGCGTATTACGTTCCAATGATTTTAATAGCATTACTCGGTTCCATAACACATTTCACTTCAGATAAAAAGTTCTTGCCAATTGGCATGCTAATTGTTGGAGTGATGTTCTTTGGATTTAATATCTGGCTTTTTGTTATGTCTAGGTGGACAGTTCCATTTTATCTCTTTATTGTAGCAATTACAATTGGTTTTATTGGAATGATTCGATCATATGTGAGAGACCAAGCGGATAAAAAATCATCTCAGATGAAAGTGCAACAGTTTTTCGAAGGTAAAATTGGTGCGTAAAGAAAAACAAGAAAACTAGAAATGCAAAATTAATTCTGTTGGGGAAATTCCAGTGAATAATCAGGGGAATAATGAGGAAATCTTTCTGCTAGCAGTGTATGGAACTCTAAAGGAGAATTTTCCAAATTATTTTTACTACCTAAATCCTAGGAAACCAATTTTTCGAGGATTAGTTCAACTTCCTTATCAAATGCATTCTGACGGTGGTTTTCCTCTTCTCTTTCCATCTGTGAAAACGAATAAAATTCATATTGAGGTTTTCGAGGTTCCGCAAAAAACGATAGAAAAAATTGACAAGCTAGAAGGAGTGCCAGTATTTTATAGTCGAGAGAGAGTCTTTCTTGAGGAATTAGATTCTGAAGTATTTCTTTACGTAGTAGTAAATAGAGAACCATTTGGTGAATTAATAGAAAGTGGTTTTTTTGAGTAAATTAATGCACACATTCTCTCAAAATCAACGAGCTATTTTCGCCCATTCTAAAAGTGCATGAATACTATTTTTCTTTTCAAATTCCAAGAATTTCTGAAATCCAAGGCCATATATGTCATCTCGTGAAAGTATCAATTCTGCTTGACCATGATAACCGTATTTCTGTAGTATCTTATAAGACACCCACTCACAAAAGCCTTCTCGAATATGAAGTGGTTGTGTTTTAATTCTGACATTCTCGGATAACCAGGCATGAGCTATTTCGTGACAAATTGTTCCTAACGCTAATTGTATTGGTAAATGCGATTGAATATAGATATTCATTTTGTCTTCCTTTCTTTGGAATAATCCTAGATTCTTTCCGGCAGCTATGTCAACTCCCACTTCTTTTATTCGCTTGTTTAGGAGATTCCTTGAGATTAATCTGTAATTTATACTATGGTTTATTTTCAATCCAAAACTTGCTAATCCACTATTAGCTGTATCAATCAGATCATTTAGTTGTTCTTCTGTGATTATAGCACTTCTTTGACATTCAAAACAGATTTTTCTACCATCTGAAATGTCTACATATTGAATTCCTAAGGGACGTCCACATGAATCACAGTGTGGAGCTAAATGCTCACAGTGTTCGCAAAATATACCTTCCTTAGTTTTGTAAGAATAATATCGACCTACAATAGGTAAACCACAAGCAGAACAACGTTTAGCTTTTTCTTGACACGTATAACATAATTTCTTATTATGTACAGTGAATAAGAATTGACTAGGAATGCCACACATATTACATCGTTCATAAATTTTATAGCAATAATCACAAACGAAATCCTTTTCAAAAATCCAATACGTGCCAATTATTGGATTGCTACAAACATGGCAGCGAGTTGCATGTGTTAAACAGAATCTGCAGAGAACATTTCCACGAATTTTTGTATACCTAACTACAGGTTTTCCGCATCGATCACATTTTACATATTTCTTCATACAGTCATCGCATGAAATTGATTTATCAGTAAATCTAGTATAACTACCAATGATGGCTTTTTCACAAATATCACACTTTGGTGCTCTTTTATGACAAATGGAGCAAAAACCATCTATTGAGCTATCTTCGCCACCAATGTCAGGTTTTTTACAGCTAATACATTTTGGGAGATAATGAAAACATTCATTGCAAAAAATTGAACCGTCTGAGAAATGAATATACTTTCCTTTAATGATTTCTCTACAAGCATCGCATTTGACTTTGATAACACCTACAGAAACCATCTATATCTACACCTCACGAACAGTTCATTTCATAATGGTTTATTGTTGTATGATAACTTTGTCATTCAAGCGAAAAAAACTTTCTATTTGAGCAAGAAATTAAAGGAAAAAAAGAGTATTAGGAGAAACTCAAGATTTTCTCCGGAGCTGAACTAGGTCTTTTACAAATTTATTTATCAGAACACATTCTGCTTTAAATTTTTCAGGAATCTCCAAATCTTTTTTCACCATGTATGGACCCATAATATATTTTGGAATACTCGAAGACCCTAAAAATAAAACTAAAGCCGCACCGAGGAGTATAACCCACTTATACCAATCACCTATCAAAAGAACAGCTGCGATGGCACTTGCTAAGACAATAAGAGCGATAATAACTGCAATAGTAATTAAAAATCCAATTGCTCTTTTTCTATTTCGTCTTATTTTTATGAAAGCTTCTCTTGCTCCTGATTCATACCAGAAAGGGTCAACTTCAGGTACTCTTAATGAAACAGCTGCTATGTGAGTATCGACATTTTTGAAAGCATCGCCAAGTACTTTTCCAGGTTCATCTTTAGGCCAACCTTTTCGACCTATTATAATTGATAATTCAGTAATAATTGTATCAATATTCTCTTTCGTACCTGTACTTAGTTTTGTTTTTCTTCTTGATCTCTTTGATGGCATAAAACTCCTCCTTTCTCAGAATTCAGTCTCGAGATATCCGATAGAAAATTATCACTAATGCACCAATTATACAAACTAGTGCTCCGACATTTCCTGCAAGACAGGCAAGGATAATGATAATAACAGCATAAAGATAGAGATTTAATCCGTAGTAGGCTCGTTTATCAATAGCAAGCCAGAGAATCGCAATTGCAGCGACAATTGCTATGACTAGACCTACAATTGGATGTAGTTGACCAAAAGTGTAAGATGACCAATAATCAAGATCTTGGAATCCATAAACTGCATCTATTATTCCCGCAGCAATAATTAAAGCAGCACCAAGAATTATGAGAATTTGCCCAACCAAAAACCAAGTGCCATATCTTCTTTTGCGAGTTTGAGAGCTCTTTTTCTTCTTTGGAGTCATTGTTTCACTTCCAAATTATAAACTAAGAAATTAATAATTCTAAAATTAAATGATAAACATAGTACTTAATTTTATCGCTCATAATTGAGGAAAAAGTGATTAGAAAAATCATTCAACCTTTACTGTCTTTAACACCTAAAGCGATTGTTCCAACCATTGCCCCTGCCGAAAAAGTTACACAAATGAAAAATACAGCTAAAATTGCGCATGCAATTGCTAGTGAACCTATATTTAGAATTGCCCCTACTGCATTTGTTGGGGAAGTCAATATAATTACTAAACTAATAACGAAATATGCGGCTGTTGCAATCAAAGCACTATAAGAAGAATACCTTAGAGATGTGATAGCACTAAGAGTTTTATTTCTCCAAGCACAAGCAAAACCAGCTGGAATTCCATATAAACCTAGAATAAGATTAAAAGAAAACGGATTTGCATGTAATGCTACAGCTAACCAATTAGTTAAAACCATAGCTACTGAAACGAGAATACCAGATACTACAATTGTTACCCAAGGATGTTTGATCTTGCTTCTCTCACCTGTTGAATACTCTTTAAAAGCCATACTATTTCGAAGATTATCTTCCTCTGCCAATTTTGACTACCTGTTTACTTTTATAATAATTCATGCTATTAATTATAATGACAATATATCGCTAATGCCATATATATCTTAACATTTCTCTTGATTTTATCCTTCGTTGAATAAATACCATTCTACATATTATTGGCATTTAAATACAAAACTCTCCAACAATAAAACAAGAGCGATTATCATTCGATAAAATAGCTACTATTTGATCGAATATAAAAAACCATAGAAACGATTTCGGCTGTTTTACAGCACAAATCGTGGAAAAATGAGAAAGAGTTATGAAATTCCGTGAAAAAACGGAATAGAGGCAAAGATTCGAAGAAAAATATGCGGACGAATTTGCTAGAACACGGAAGAATTTTACTAGATGCAAGGTAAGAATTCCTCAGAGTTCTTTTATATTGAAATGAATGCTCTTTCTTCATCGGAGATGACTATTAATATGCTGACTGTCGCAGAACAATTACCCCCATCAGCAAGAGCGATTTACACACTCTTATCTGAGCAAGGACCTTTAACATCAAAGGATTTAATTCAAAAGTGCGATCTAGCACCTAGAACTGTTAGATATGCCTTAAAACGTTTAACGAAAGAGGGCCTAGTCAAAAAGGCACCTTACCTACTTGATATGCGTTCATCAAAATATTTCGTAGAAACAGGTTAAAATTTCGGTCAACTTAATTAACTTTGTTCACTATTCAAGATGGTTGAAATATGCCTCGCATGAAAATGCGAGGATAACCCCTCTTTTTTTGTCTTCTTTTTTGTCAAATTCTATCTTCTTAGATAGATTTTTGAATTGCTTGTTTCTTGTGATTTCAACAGTAGAACTATTATCACTAGAATTATGGATTGAATTTAAATGAAGCTTTTTAGCACATCAGGTATTCGTCGTAAAGTCTCTGAACTTCCACCAAATTTCGTGGTCAAAGTAGGGTTAGCAATAAGCAAAGCTATTTGTCAGAACGCAGGATCCAATGTTATTGTTGCTCGAGATCCTCGCTCAAGTGGTCCAATGTTAGAGCATGCTATATGTTCGGGACTTATTTCAGGTGGTAGTAGTGTTGAGCGAAAGGGAATTATGCCAACTCCATCTCTAGCTTATCACACACATAAAACAAATGCATGTGCAGGAGTTATGTTAACAGCTTCTCACAATCCCGCAGAATATAATGGAATAAAGGTTTTTGATAAAACAAGCATGGGGCTATCACCTAATGATGAAGCAAAAATAGAGGAAGCAATTGCAAAGAATGATTTGCCAATCCAACCTTGGGAGAAATTTGGAACAGATGTTGAGGTTTTAGGATCAGAATTATACAATAAAATGTTATTAGATGCAGTTGCAGATGTAGATTTTAACGTTTTCAAATCAGTTATAGCTGATCCTGGTGGAGGAGCTGCATGTGAAACCGTTTACAACACATATCAAGAACTAGGGATTAATCTGATTTCAATAAATGGTATGTTTGATCCCACATTCTCAGCAAGACCTTCGGAACCTGAAGCAAAAAACCTTACCCAACTCATTGATGCAGTGAGAAAGCATTCAGAAAAAAGTGAAAATAAAACAATAGGTTTAGCTTTTGATGGAGATGCAGATAGATGCGTTGCTGTGGATGAAAAAGGTAGATATGTACCTCAAGATGTATTAATTGCACTTTATGCCAAGTATGTTGTTGAGCAAAATTCTGGTAAAGGATTAGTAATAACTCATGTTGATGCTTCTATGCTAATAGATAAACTAGTTGTAGAAGCAGGGGGAAAAGTAAAACGTACTAAAGTAGGTGACGTTGCGATTGGAAACATGGTTGCTGAAGAAAAAGCAATCTTTGGTGGGGAACCTTGCGGTGCATGGATACATCCAAAATACCATTTGTGTCCTGATGGACCCCTTACTGGCTTGAAAATTCTTGAATGGGTTGTGGAAAGAGGACCACTTTACAAATTGGTGGATTCAGTAGAAGATTTTCCAGTTAATAGAGCAAAAATAAGTTGTGAAAATGAAATAAAACAAGTGGTTCTAAAAACATTAGATAAGAAATTAACTGCAAAAGATGATTTTAAGGACATCCTTAAAATGGATGGATTACGACTTAATTTTGAGGATGATAGCTGGGTGCTTATTCGTCCAAGTGGGACCGAACCCTACTTCCGAGTTACTTCACAAGCAATGACTAAAAAAGAGTCAGAAGAAAGATTAGAAAAATATTCCAAGCTTGTAGAGCAAGAGATTAAAAAAGCTCAGAAATAAAGGTTGGCTTGATTATATTGGCTAAAACTAAAAATAAACACTCAATGATAGTTTTCATTTCGCAAAAAAAGAATAAGAAATTACTCCCTTTGGTTGAGAATCGACCTGCAGCTCTGTTTCAAGTAGCAGGTAAAACCATAACTGAATGGTTCTATGAAATTGGTAAAAACCATGGGGTTGAAAAGGTAATATTACTAGCTGATAAAGATGATCGAAAATTATTGTATGATGCCCTTGGAGATTATCAAGAAGTCAGTGCCCCTATTAATGAGATAGGTCCTTTCACGTTAATTGATTTTGATCCTGTTAAGGGTTTAACCAAAGAATTGCTAGACATGTTACATAAAGGATCACTAACAAAGAACTCTATTTGGTTAGATGGAAACGTTATTTTTAGTTCAACTTTCTTGAAAGAGTTTCTAGGAAAAGCTGAAGGAACAGGAAAAATAGCTCTAGTTGAAAATGAAGATGAGAAGAAAAATTGTCTTGGAATAGGTTGTTTTGATGAAAACTTCTTAGATGCATGCGCTCTAGAAGCGAAATGTGTAGATGATATCTACAACAAAGTGAGTAGTCAAACCAGAAGTTTAACACATACTTTGGTTTTTAACAAGGAAAAAATGGAGTTTTGGCAAATAAACTATTTATGGAATCTTTTGGATGCAAATCAAGTTCTAATTAACTATATTGAAGAGAGAAAAAATGGAACCATTGAGGAAGGAGCAACAATCATAGGAACAGTTTCCATAGGTGAAGGAACTAGAATCCGTGCTGGAAGTTATTTAGAAGGACCATTAGTAATAGGAAAAAATTGTAATATTGGCCCTAATTGTTACCTTAGAAAAGGAGTATCCTTGGGTAATGAAGTAAGAATCGGAAATGGTTGTGAGTTAAAAAATACCATTGTTTTTGATGGAACACGTATTGCCCATCTTTCATATGTCGGGGATTCCATCATAGGCATAGACTGTAATTTTGGAGCAGGTACAATAACTGGTAATCTAAGATTAGATGACAAAACAGTCAAAACCAAAGTAGATGGGAAAGTGACTTCAACTGGGAGAAGAAAAATAGGAGTTATTATGGGCGATAAAGTAAAAACTGCTATTGATGTCTTTTTCATGCCTGGAGTAATAGTCGGAAATAATTCAGCTATCGGAACTGGGGTAATAGTTAGTAGAAATATAGGATCGAATCTTTTCGTACACATAACCCAAGAAACAAGCTCACAAAAATGGATTGTTGAACCTAGAAAGAAGAAGAAAGGTTAGGGAACACTGTGAGTAAACTTGTGGAAGCTCATATAGAGGAAATCAATGCAGTAAAAAAAGACCTTTCACAAATGAATTTAAAAATCGCTTTTTGTTATCCCAATAATTATCGAGCTGGTATGGCTTCACTCGGTTTGCAGTTAATTTATCGTCTTTGGAATTCATATGAAGGAGTAGCATGTGAGCGAACATTTCTTCCACTCAAAAAAACGGTGGAACCATATACACTCGAGTCTGATCGACCTATAAGAGAAATGGATGTTATTGCTTTTACCTTACAATATGAAGATGATTTTACGAATGTACTCGAAATATTAGAGAGATCAAATATTCCCCTTGAATCAAGCGAGAGAAATGATAACCATCCTCTTGTTATTGCTGGTGGACCGTGTGTACAATCGAATCCTGTTCCAATGTCACCTTTTATTGATGCATTCATGATTGGTGATTTAGAACCTGTAAATGAAGAATTCATGACTGAAGGATTGCTTGGGAATAATAACCGAAAGAATCGTATGGAAGTT
>DAOVHJ010000117.1 GCA_030671945.1 Candidatus Heimdallarchaeota archaeon | reverse complement strand
GAAATTAGTGCTTGTTTCTGATCTTCCATTTTCATAATGAAAAGTTCATACTCCTTTCTCTTACTTCGAGAAACGTTTTCAGAGATTTTTCCACCTTTAAGTAAATCATCCAGTTTTCCAAAACGCGCTTCAACTTTCTTTTGTTCTTTCACTAAATCTTGAATACGCTTTAATAACTGCTTAACTGAAGTTCTAATTGTATCAGGATCAGGAGCTATTGCTTGTAATGTAACAAAACCTTCACGAATAATGGATTTATCAGATGCATTATGATAGGCTGTAGAATACTGATCTTTCAATTTCAAGTATAATTGAGAATCAATTTCAGCTTTTGCTTTGCGTTCTTCTAGAGCTTCCAGTAATGCTGCTATGTACCTTTTATCTAATTTCTCATACTTTATAGCTTCTTTTGACAAGAACACAACTCCGATTTACTAATAGTGAAGATTTAACTGATGCTAAGTATGGTTTTTCTTAATAATAATTTTGGCCTCTTTCTCATTGAAAAATCTTCTTGAATCAGTTATAAAATTATTTTAGAACGTGAATAATATTATTAATACAAGATTTACATATGAATTGCATTAATTAGGTAGACGAAAATGAAAAAAATTATACTTGCATCAGCTTCTCCCAGAAGACATGAACTTCTAGATTTATTAGGAATTGAACATGAAGTTATCCCTTGTATGGAGGATGAGATAAAAATACGAGTTGATAAGAAACCAAAACTTGATCTGAAGGAAAAGATAACTCCGAAAACAATCGAACAAATGATTCTCGAATTAGCGTATCAAAAAGCAAGTTGTGTCTCAAAAATACTACCAGCTAATAAGAAAAAAGATACTCTAGTTATTGGAGCAGATACAATTGTAGTTTTAGAAAACGAAATCATTGGTAAACCGAAATCAAAGAAAGAAGCAATAAGCATGCTTCAAAAATTACTTGGAAACATTCATGAAGTGTATACTGGTTTATGTATCATTGATTTGGATGCTGATAAAATCCTTTCCGCAGTCGAGATTACTTCGGTTAGCATGATAGAGTGGCCTTTAGAGAAAATTGAAGCCTATATTAATGCAGAAAATGTTATCGATAAAGCAGGTGCCTATGCAATACAAGGAAAAGGAGCTGCAATGATCGATAAAGTAGAAGGCTGTTTTTACAATGTTATGGGATTACCTTTGAGCAGATTAATAATTATGTTAGACAAATTAGAATACAACTATCTATTAAAATGAAATAGATTCAAATCTTTACTCTGGATATAGAACTTACGGAAAAATATTTTATTTAGGATAAATTTTGAATCTTGAAGTTAGTATTGAAGGAAGAAGAAAGCTTTTTATGTAAAAGCAATTCCGAAAATAATAGAAATAACATCTTAACTTGAGGACTAAAATTGAACAAAAAAAGAACAACTACTTTACTCATACTTATCACTATTTTCTTGATCAGTTCTATCTATAACAGTGGTATTACAGATACAATAGCAGCTACTAATCCTGGAAACTTAGTTCCAGTCTTAACACCGGAAGATGAACAGGTAGGTGTTGTTAAAAACATGGTACGTTCAAATGATAGTGCTTTAGTTGAGAATTATATCACCTATATAGGCGAAACATTTGATGTTAATATAGAAATTACAAATTATGCTGTTCAAGCCATTGAAAATGTCTCATTAGTAAGTCCAGAATGGAATCTTACTGCTCTTGGTTATTCAGAAGATGATTTTACCGTAGCAGGGGATTACAATCAAAGCTGGGCAATTATTAATTCTGCAACAGCAGAGAGTGCAACTTATACAATATCCCCACTTGTAGTTGGAACATTTGTTTTTCCAGCTTCAAATGTGACTTTTACATATACTAATGGCACAGATAGTTTCAGTCTTTCAAATTCCATTACATTCAGAGTTCTAGAACAGGACAGAAGTTTACGAGTCGAGAAATTCATACTTGTTTCAGTAGAAGATGGTGGTAGTGGGGAAGAAGAAATAGATGCCAGAATAAAAGTAGAACACAACTTCACTGTAATTATAAGAATTAGAAACTTCTTTCATCAAGAAGTTAATTTGACATCAATAGATAATGAACCATATAATAGCTCAAGTTTTGTCTATAATGTAACACATTTTGCTGCGAATGCAAGTTATCTGGGAATAGATCAGATATTTGAATACAGCTATGAGGTTCATACGGTTTCAACTGGAGACTTTTTATTCCCAAATTGTACGGTGACTTTTGATTTACTGGATGATTTGATATTTGGAATTGAAGAGATTTCTAACGAAGTCAGTCTTGAAGTATATCAACCCATTTATGAAGGGGATGACTGGACCTTAAAAGTTCCAATGATCTCTATTTCAAAATACTTCCTCATACCAAATGAGAATGGAACCTTAGAGAAGCGAATAAAAATAGAACAATTGGAGACCGAAATAGCTACAGTAATCATTGAAATAAATATAACAAATACAGGATTTGAAACAGCTTACAATCTTACAATAACTGAGCAAGTCTACAATGATTGGGCTTTCGAAACTGATGGTGTTGAGAATTGGTTTAATTTTAGTTTAAGTCAAGGTGAATCAGCAATCTACAGATACAATATTACTGCTAAACTTCTTGGGTCATATAAAATTGAACCTACAGAGATAGAATATGAGTTCCAGAATCAAGAAACACTTCTTTGGGAAGTAGAATATTTCGTCTATTCCAACACGCTTGAAATAACAATTAGAATCTATGCTCCGATAATAAGTAAAAATGTAGAATGGTGGATAACTGTTGGCATTAGCGTTGGTGTCCTATTACTAGCAATAATTCCTACTATTATTACATTTGTTATTTATAGCAACAGAAGGAAAACACAAAAGGGTACTTAAAACCCTTTTTTAATTATTTTCTTGTAGTTTATTGCAAATATTAATTAAAGTTAATGGAGTTAATAAATTTATAACTAAACATTTAAACTCGAATTGAGTGATGTAAAATATGCATAAAGAAAAACGATTACGAATATTCCATGATGCAACAGCCATTGAAGGTGAGCTGTTAATTCATACGAATTTAAAAGATGAATTGGAAATTAAAACTAAAGTAGAAATTGTGGTAGCAAAGAGGAGATTTATTTTCAATATTAAAGCTTTGAAAACTGTTGAAGAATACAAAATCTTTGGAAACCCTGAGGATCTCCTAAGTAAAGGTATTCAAGATAATTCAATTGCAACAATACGAGCTCCTATTGAATAATCAACAATTTCAAACTGCTAAAGTCATTTTCTGAAACATTCTTAGCAGTTTTTTTATTTAAATAATCTTTTAGCAAGTAGAGTTAATTGTTCTATTCCTCTAATTTCCTGTGGAACCATAGGTATTTCCACTAAATCGTATTTCCCGAAATACTGCTTCAAAGTCATCATCATTTTTTCTTGCACCTTATACCTTTGCGTACAGAATGGGCAATCTTTGCTTGGGGGAATTAATTGATTGATAATGAGGTGTTCAACTGGTATACTGTAATCCATTAATGTAGTGATTAATCTTTCAGTCTCATATAATGCCATCAAGGTTGGAATTGTTACCGGAATAAATTCTGTTTTAGTATCGTCAGCTAATTCTATTCGAGCTTTTGTTATGATTTTCTTCAGAGATTCCAATATTTCGAGTGAATTGTCTTCAGTATCAGACCCTCCACCAAATAGTCCTTTTAAGCTCTTGAAAAAGCCACCAAAACGCATTCTCATTTTGATAATCTTTCCTACGAAACTATCAAGGTAATCTGGTAGAGAAAGTAATCTTAGTGTATGACCGGTTGGAGCTGTGTCAAATACTACCACATCATATTCACTGCTTTCAATTAATTCTAGTAATTTACCAAAAGCAAACGCTTCATCTGATCCTGGCGGGACCGAATCACTACTCATTAAATCTGCCCCCATTCCTAAAGCATCTTGTATGTTGAAACCAGCCATTGATGGTCCTTCGGATTTTGGGGCATCAGTCAATTCATCATCAAATTCTACTTCTTCAGCACCAGGAAATCCTGGTAAGTCTGTACCAGTCATACTTGGCATTCCCATTGCACTCATTTGCTGAAACTGCTCCATACCCTTTTCCGCTTCCAACTCCATTCCATAAAGAATCCCTTCTACACCTTCTATTAAAACTGGTTCTCCGCCTGAGAGATCAAGGTCAAAACAATCCGAAAGTGAGTGAGCGGGATCAGTACTAACTACTAATACTCTCTCAAAATGTTTTGTTAATTCAATACTAATTGCAGATGCTGAGATAGTCTTCCCAACACCACCTTTTCCACCTAGAAAGAGATACCTTAAATCCTTTTTTTCGAGAATTTCTTTAAGAGACATTAGCAATCAACACATTATTTTTTATGACATTCAAAAGGGTAGTCCTTTTTAATTTTTGTTTTATATTTACATTTCCATCTACTTGTTTCTATTAGTAAAATAGGTAGAAATATAACTCAAAAGACATAACAACTATATGCTTTGGTGAAACAGAAATGGAAGAATCCAAGATTATGACTGAGGAAGTTGAAGAGGGAAGAGATCCGGAAATCGATGATTCTGAATCTAAAAAATTTCAATGGACAAAGGATAAAATCGTTTTAGCAATTATTTTCTCGATTATAATCTTAGCTTCCATTGCATTACTGATTGTAATAATTGTGGATAAGGAATTCCTGTTCCTAACAGTAAGAAATTGGTTCATCGCACCAATTATTGGGATTCATATAGCTTGGCAAGTATTGCTGTTTCTTGCATTAATGATTTTGCAAAGCTTGTTCGCACCAATACCTTCTGAATTAATACTACTCTCAGGTGGAATGATATTTGGCTGGGTTTGGGGAACTGTTATTGGTGTTGCAGGTTCAATGGTTAGCTCTGTTATTACATTCTATCTCTCTAAAAGAGGAGGAAGAGCTATAATTGATGCTACCGGAGAAAAAATAGGCCTTTTGAAGAGATCGATATTGGTTTTTGATATCTGGATTAAAAGATGGGGACTTTGGGCGATTTTAGTTGGAAGAGCTGTTCCTGTAATAATGTTTGATCCAATTAGTTATGCTGCAGGACTAGCAAAGGTGAAAGATTGGCAGTATTTCTTAGCTACATTTATTGGTTCAATTCCAAGATCAATATTCTATGTGTTTTTGGGTCAACAACTACTTGCAGGGAACCCTATTGAGTATATACTTGGATTAACACCTGCAGAAGTAGATGATGTTGCAAGTAAATTTAACACATATTTCTTCATCATTTTCGGCATTTTGGTTTTCATGTTCTTATTATCTAATGTAATTTATTATCTGTTAAAAAGAAAGCAAGCGAAAGAAGCTAGTTTAATAACTGAAACAAGTGAAGAAAACAATACAGAGGAAGAAACTATCTCTCAAGAAGACTTGAACGAACCAATTAAGGGAGATACGAGTTAGGAAAATAGTTTATTATTGGAAAAAATTAAAATGAAATAGGATTGTTTTTATCAGTCATCAGTCCAATATGTAATTATTAGATTAAATAAAATGTGGAATTAGTTTGAGTCAAATAAGAGAAAAAGTTCAGGACATTATTAGGAATTTTGATAATGAATCCAGTTTTACAATACTCGCAACTGCTGCAATGATACCTTTCCTAGAAGAACCTTTGAATCGTGCACGCTTTTTCGAATATGACAAAAAACTAGAGTTATATTTTGATTCCAAAGATTTGAATCGGTTTAGTCGAGTGAAAAAACTAACTGAAAGAATCGCAAAACGAATTAAAGTCCAAAAAGTCTCTGGATTTGAAAGATTTCTCAAAGATTTTAGTGAAAAGGGAATTATGGTTCGAGAAAAAGAAGGACCATCTGAAGGTATGGCTTGGAAAGGTTTTGGCGGAGTTCATTCGCATTATGATTTAACGCCATTAGGTGTGGCTTTGTTAATATTTCAAACCTCTTTAAGGTGTCCTGCTGTTAATTTTAGAAAATTGAAATTCTCTGAGGATTGGGATGAATTTTTCAAACAAGAAATGTTTCTAATTTCACTTGGAATTTCTACAAATAAGTTCAAAGTTAAATATCGAGACAATTGCTTTTATGCTAAAAGAGTTGAAGCGAGTTATATCACTCAATTGATTTTCGAGTTTATTGCAGGTGCTCCTAAGAAAATTTCTCTGGAAGAGGTTCGAGCCTTCATTTTCGATAAAGCAGGTGAAATACATTTAGGTGAAATTCCTGGAGCACTTGAAAGGCTTCAACCATTACTTCAAGTATCGGGAGAAACTATTAGTCTAAATGGTCGTGGTAGACACGCTAGTTGTGGTTATGCAAATGTTATCATTGAAGCAGCATTATTATTAGAAGATACAGAAATAGTCCATTATATGATTACCGCGAAGAATTTAGAAGAAGGATCCAGAAAACTTTTGGAAAACTATGCTTATTATTTTTAGAAAATATTATCCCTTTGCAGGATCACCAATAGCAAAAATTACTGGATTAGTTGTAGCTGGAGTTTTTACCCCATAAAACATTCTTAATGAATAGCTTGTTTGAACAAATCTTAGTTCTTCCAATACTTTAATTCCCCATTTACTATTCTCAAGTATTCCAAGAGCGATAGTTTGAACTTCTCCTTTTGATTTTGCTGTTTTCAATGCAGCTCTTAATAAATCCATAGTAGTATCAAATGAATTAGCTATTCCAGCCCTTAATTTTAAAACTCCATTTTGAAATGTACCAAATAAATATCCAGCTAAGAAATCATCTTTGTCTCGAGTAATAAAAGATAATTCAGGGAAGTCTTCGAAAAGTGGGAAAAGAAAGCTCTCTCGATTACCCCCAAAGAATTCTTTATCAGCATCAATTATCTGTACCAAATCATCTTCTTTGCAATTAAAGACTGGGAATTTCTGGTCATATTTTTTTGTTTTAGTAATAAGTTCGTCGAGATTTGATGGTTTCTCAATATTAATTTTATAACGAAGTGAATTCAATTCAAAAATAAATCCAACTCTTTCATATAGAGTTTTAGCTTTTTCTACAGCATCCAATTTTATTGTTTTACACCCTTTAAATTCTAAGATCCTTATCGCTTCAATCATTAATTCCTCCCCAATCCCCATACCTCGGTAATTTGGCTTGACAATAACATGACCAATGACACCTATTGGTACAAAAGATGCAGCTAATGTAATCCCGATCATTTCTGCTGTTTCATTGTCAATAACAGCAATATACGTGTTATTGGAATTCTGCATAGTTCTTTTTATATCATCTCTTGCTTCGCCCCAGCCAGTTAAGTCTATAATATTGAAAATGTCATCAAAATCATCTTGAGTTGCGATATAAAAATCCAAATGCCCAGACATACGATTCAACTCTTCAATAATCTCTCTTTTGATTCATTAAAATTTAAGATAAGGTTTGATTGATAAATTATCTCAAAAGTCTCTTCATAAAATAATCTAAATGTGTTCTGAAATTAAAAAACTCCTCAACTGTTTTTCTCGCTTCAGAACCGAGTGCTTCCCGCAAGTTTTTATTCGAAAACAGACCTGAAATCCAACGAATTAGTTCAGCCTTGTTATCTGGTGGAACAATTAAACCATTTTGTGTGTGAGTAATTAGTTCCTTTATTCCTGATAAATCTGAAGCAATACAGGGAAGCGAACAACTCATAGCTTCTATAAGAGATAAACCCAAGGCTTCTCT
>DAOVHJ010000053.1 GCA_030671945.1 Candidatus Heimdallarchaeota archaeon | reverse complement strand
TCCCAAATTCTTCATTTTCAAAAATATCTCTTTTGTTGTTGGGTAACAACAAACAGTTAGTGGTGTTGATACTTTGCTTTCAGAGAACTTTCCAAGTATCTTCAATAAATCTTCTGTGGAATTTTCGTATCTAATTGTTTGAATACATATTCGTTTTAATCCTGTTTCTCGAGTAATTATACGATCAATAATTTCATTAAGATCATACGTTGGCCACAAAACTCTTGAGAGGCCATCTCTTCTACCTTCACTTTCTTTTGCTTGAGGACAAAAACTGCAATTTGTCAAACAATTAGAATCAGAATACATCAACGAATAGGCTGTGGTTGGTTTAGCTTGCAAAAGTATTTTTTCCAAACCAAGTACTGCTGCTGTTCCTATTGATGCTCTTATTTTCAAGAATTTACTTCCTCAATATTATGCAATTAGGTTTCATCTAATTCTTGATTTAAATCAGGTATTATTTTAAGTAACTCTTCCAAATCAGAGATTACTATTTTTGATTTAGAGATCTTATTGAAATCTTCTTGAGAAAACATACCCGTTTTACCAATAAATACTATATCGTTGTTTTGCGCTCTTTCACAGTCTTTTAAGGAATCACCTACATAAACTAATTCCTCAGAACTAAGATTAAATTCTTCTTTAAGGAAATCAAAATGATCCTTCCCTTTTTCAAATCCCATTCTATATCCTACAATTTGATCAACAATTAATTCTTTTTCTTTGCAATATTTCTCAATAATAGGTTGAGTTGTCGAACTAGAAATTGCTACAAGATAACCCTTTTCTCTTAGTAGATCAATTGTTGATTTAGCATCTTTGAATAATGGCAGATCAAATATACATTCGATTTTTTCTTTCTCAAATTGAGAAATTACCAATTTATTATTCGGATTATCAGGGAACACTATTTCCATTTGCTGTTCAAATGGTAATCCGGTTGTGATCTGATATTTTGATCTTGCATCCTCGGTTTCTAGCTCATAGTGTTTCACCATTAATTTGACAGCAATTTCCTCTAATGTAGGCATAGTATCAGCTGTTGTGCCATCAAAATCTAAAGTGACAAGTTTAATCATTTTTGAGCTCCTTATAAAGTAATAATTTTCAATAATTACTCCTCTTAATTGAATCTTTGGTTTAAAATGATGGTTTAGGAATTATATGAAGTTTAAATCATGATAATAGAGAAAAAATCTAAAAAGAAAAATAAGAACCACACATAGCATCATTTGGTGGTTCTCATATGAATAAAGTAGTTGTAATAACAGGAGCATCCTCTGGCATAGGGTTATCTCATGCTATCTTTCTAACAGCCAAAGGATATACAGTCTTTGGAACAAGTCGTAGAAGTCAAACACTTGATAAAAAGCAATTAAAAGAGGATTTTGTCAGAGATCATACGAAATGGAAATTCACAAATAAAGAAAAAACAATTGTTAAACCCACAAAAAATCTTATCCCCAAAAAGATCGAAAAAAACTTAGATGAATTAATTGACAAAATTAGATTTTTCAATATGGATGTTACATCTGATGATTCCGTTGAAAAAGCGATAAGTGAAATGGAAATTGAAGCAAAAAAAATCAATGATCGTGGAATTGACATTCTGATTAACAACGCGGGTATTAGTTTTTTCAGAAGTGCAGAAGTATTGTCCATGGAAGATTGGAAAACAACATTTGACACTAACTTGTTTGGTATGGTAAGAGTTGCAAAAGCTGTTTTACCACAAATGAGGGAAAGAAGAGAAGGACGAATAATTAATACAAGTACACTAGGAGCACTTGCAGTTATCCCATTTCAATCTCATTATTCCGCATCAAAGATTGCAATAAAAGTTTTTAGTGAAGGATTGCGTGTCGAGGTTAAAAAATTCAACATTAAGGTTTCAACAATTCTCCCAAGTGATATTAATACTGCATTCAACACAAACGTGCATGCGATTTCAACATCAATGGATCCTTCAACAAAATCAGTGGATTTAGAGAAAATGATTAATCAATCTCCTACAACTCCTGATTCACCATATTATGAATATCTAAATCCCGTTTGGAAAGTCATAGTGAAGAATCTTATTGTTGCTCCTCCGCCATTAGTGATTTCAAAGAAACTCTATAGAATAATTAAAGCTAGAAAACCTCGAGTAAATTATCACGCAGGAGATCCTATTCAAAGAATCTTAGTTTTTCTCATTCGTCGAGTAGTAACGAATGAATTAGTTGATTGGTTATTACCTCTATACTTCGGTCTTAAGTGACTCAATCCACTCTGGAAAAACATATTAGATTAAAAAAATACTGTTGTTCAGAGGGAGAAAATGAAACTCTTCAGAAAGATTCACACATACTTGAAAATGGTTTTTCTTTATTTGACTAAGAGAATTGTGAGAAGAGAAGATTATCGAGAGGAATACAACATAGCTGCGTCAACGTATCATAAATGGCTTAATAAAATGAATAAGCACACGAATACGATTCTAAAGATAGATCATTTAAAAAACCAAAAGAACATTCACATTTTGGATTTTGCTTGCGGGACTGGGTATATCTCTGGATATGTTTTGTCAGAATTAAAAGATGCAACAGTAAAGATAACTGCAGTTGATATTTCAGACAAAATGATTGAACTAGCAAAAGACAAAATTTCAGATAGTCGATGTTCGTTCATAGTTCAAGATGGTACAGATTTTCTTCTTGGTGAGGAAGATGAGAAATATGATGCGATATTTTGTGGGTATGCATTACCGTATTTTAATCAGAAAAAAGTGATTAAAGAATTCCATCGAATTTTAAAGAAAGATGGCACTGCTCATTTTATAACAAATTGTAAGGGAACTTTGAAAGGAATTGATGATATTTACATTGATACGATGAAAGAATATCCATCATCTTTGAACAAAATTATGGAAATACGATACCAATTACCTAAAAATCAAAATGAAATAAAATCTTGGTTTAAGAGAAGACAGTTTTCAACCATTTTTCTGGATACTGTTGAGGAGAAAATTAGTTTTAGTTCTCCTGAAGATTTATACAATTGGTTAAAGAACACTGGAGCAATTGCAGGAACTGGGCATATCTTTACTGAAGATGAGAAAATTGTAGAATCCATTATTGATAAAATCAAGAATCGGTGCTACTATGAGGATAAATATTGGATAAATCATAAATTCATCCAAGGAATTTTCAAGAAAGAGTAGATTCACACTTTTTGGTTTTAAGGAAAGAACCTTTATCTTTCTTTGAGTAATTACTTTTCTGTTGTGAGTATGATGGCAATTGTAGATGAACCTAAAGAAGAAATTAAAGAAAAAATCCGCTATATGAGCATAGATATCTTTAGGGGTTTAGCAATTGCTGCTATGATTTTTGTAAACACTATATCTCCTTTTGAGAACACTCCTGCTTGGTCGAAACACGCAATAAATTTTGGTCTGACTTATGTTGATTTAGTTGCTCCATTCTTCATATTTGCCATAGCATTAACTTTCAAAATGTCTTTCACAAGCACCCTGAAAAGAGAAGGTAGAATACAAGCCTATGTTAAATTCATACGTCGATATGCTGCTTTTCTTGGATTTGGTTTGCTTGGTAGCATTTTAATTTCCCCAGCTGGGATAAACTTTGGTTGGGGAGTATTACAATCGATTGGCATTGCAGGTATGTTTACGGTATTTTTTATCGAGATCCCTCGATTCTATAGATTCATAATTGGATTCATGTTCTTAGAAATATATCAATTTGTTATTGGACTCACTGTTAATGTTGATGGAGTGTTCATGACCATTAGTGATTTAGGTTTTAGGGATGCTCATGGTGGGTTCATTGGTGGTTTTGGGTATGGAGTAATGATGCTCCTTTCCACTGCAATTGTTGATGATTTCCGGGAGCTGAAGAAATTGCTTTTCTTAATCTATGGGCTTATTTTCACAGTCTTTGGAGTTAGCTTGCATTTTATCTGGGTTGGATATGGTTTCCCTTCATATGGTGGACTTTCAAAACTTAGAGTTTCTCATTCCTATATCTTGCTAACAATTGGTTTAGCAGCATTATCGTTTTGGTTAATCTGGCTCCTATATGATCATTTCAATGTAACGAAAAATAAAAGTTATTTTCTGGAACCCCAAGGAAAGAATGCCTTTTTCTTATTTCTAATTCAACCAATTTTCTTAAGCCTAGCTACTTTAATCTTGAAGAGTGATTCGCATGTTGCTCTAGTTTTCTTCTTCGGATTCCTAAACGTAGCAATAATTTGGTTAACATCATTCCTACTGGATAAATACAAAATCTACATAATAATATAAAAAAAGAAGGAGAAAGCACTCATAGAGTGCTATATTTTTTCTAATCTTGTAAATCTTTGATGAATGGTAAAACTTCATTAAATAACCATTCAGGCCAGAGCTTCTTAGCAACATCGAGTTTGATAACACCAGATTTGTGATTCCATCCACGTTTCTCGTAGACAGCGTCCTGTAATTTATCATATTGCTTTTCTCGATGTTTTCGAGTAATGCCATGACGTTCTTCAATTGGCATTTTCTGTACTTCTTCAAGACTCTTTCCGAGAATTTCAACTAGTTGCTTATCATAGCGTTCCATTCTGCTTTCATATTCTTCAAGAGTAACAGGTCCAACGGATCGATATGGAACATTACTGTCATCGATTCTTCGACCATGCCCAAGTCTTACTTGGAAGGCTCTTTGGAATTGATAAACACGTTGACTTATGTGTATTAGACTATCCTCTCGTTCTTGAGGTGACTTGCCCATTGGAACACCAGTAATAGATTCGAAAAGTGTCGCATAATTCTGTATATGATCTGGAACTTTGTGAGGGGCATCAGTTTCTTTGTTATCTGCTGGAACAACATCATTCCAAGGAAGTTTACAGAGACCATTTAATGAAAACCATGTTCGCCAGTATGGGAACCAGCAAAGAGCTTCAGCTTTGTTTTCGAATGTTGGCATATAATTGTGCACCATATCTAGGAAAATCAACCAGGCTTCGTCGTGTTGTGGACCTTTAAGGGTTAATCCGTAACCACCTTGTTGTGCAAGTGATTCTTTGGTAATGTATTCACTATATTCAAGTCCCTTGTGTTCCATTCCAATGTCTTGGCAGAATTGAACTTGTTCAGGGGTTAGATTGTAATTTGCATTGAAGTATTCCTTCATCTTCTTAATACCCTTAGCATAAATTAAAGCAAATTCATCTTTACCTAGAGCAACGCGATGAAGTATTTCTATGGTAGCGTCAAAATTACCAAATTTTAGATCAAGACCACCTGTTTTTTTCTTGTCCAAAAGACCTGCTTCGTAGCATTCCATTACAAAACCTAATGCGGTTCCAAAGCTTATAGTATCTAGACCATAAGTGTCACAGTAAAAGTTTATTTCCACAACATGTAATGGATCAAAGATTCCTAAGTTGCTGCCGACACCTGCGATTGTTTCATATTCGGGTCCATCAACAAGTACTTTTTGTCCTTTATATGGGCCTGTTTTTAACTCGAATGCTTCTACACAATGTGAGCAGTTAATTGCACAACCACGCCAGCATCCATCCCAACCTTTGCCTGTATTAGTATAGATCTTCTCATATACATCACCCCAAAGGGTTTTATCTTTACCATCATCATCTCTTCCATATTTGAAGTTGTAAGTTGGTAATAGATCAAATTCACTCATAATTGATGGGAGATGCGCAGTACCTATAACTCTCATTTTATTCTGTTCTGAATCAAGTTTTAGAATTTCCTGTGAGTGTTTTCGACCAACTTGCTTTGCAGTATCTTGGTCTTTGGGATGTTGTGATTCCAAATTAACAGATGGAGAATGAGCAACAATTGCTACTATGTTTTTGTTTCTGAAGACTGTTCCAGTACCACCTCTACCTGCTTGTTTTAAGTGGTTTGCTTTTCTTCTATTGTCCCACCAGGAGAAATTTAAACAACCAAAATAAGAATGATCAGCTCCGGGACCTGCAGATACAACACTGACAAATATTCGATCATCTTTTCCGGTTTCTTTGTCAACAGTTCGATATTTCTCATTTAATTGTTCAGCTAATAGATGTGATTCAGTTGGTAGATCACCGGCTGGTTCAATCCAGACCTTTTCTTGTGTTCCATCAATTACAATCACCACAGGTTCTTTAGCTTTCCCAACTATTCTGAGAGCATCAAATCCTGAGTATTTCATCCAAGGGCCAAAGAACCCTCCAACATTGGAATCAATAACGATATCAGTTAAAGGAGAAATTGCAGTTACAATAGATTTTCCTGCACCTGGATATCCTGATGTACCACCAAGTGGACCACTTGCAATACATAACGGATTCTCGGGTTCATCCCATTTAACGATACGGTTTTTTGGCAAACTTTCCCACATTAACCATAAGTCATAACCTTTACCACCTATGAAAATTTCTCGAACTTTCTTTTCGA
The DNA here is from genome assembly GCA_030671945.1 of Candidatus Heimdallarchaeota archaeon. Classification (GTDB taxonomy): domain Archaea; phylum Asgardarchaeota; class Heimdallarchaeia; order JABLTI01; family JABLTI01; genus JABLTI01. The sequence goes on along the minus strand of DAOVHJ010000053.1, from coordinate 4,231 downwards.
CATCGTTTTCTTCGATGGATAACTTAGCAAGGTCAATATGCAATGTTTTATCGGTATAACCCTTCATTACATCTTGACGTTTATATGACATTTCGGCTAGAGTTTTTGTCATTTTTACATCTTCACCGTTTTTTTATTTTCTTTCCATTTTTATTTGGACGACATACCAAATAGTCTAATCGAACTTAAATTTTGCGACACTTAACCGATAGGCATGCCTAAACACATCGAAACTCCCTAGGCGTATCGTTTCTTCTTACAATTTCTAAGAATAAATGTACATGAAAATCTTGAGAAAGTCAAAAATGTAAAGCTAGATTTACATTTTTTCTAATATAAATAGGGTTGAGCCGTACGCCAAAGAATCTTATTGTATGCTTCTGCAAATTTAACTCCTGTCATTCGTCCATGCATCATAAGTTGAGCTGTTATATAATCTTTAACAGGCCATTGCCCATATGCTTCTATATAGACATCTATAACAGACATAATTTTATCATATTGATTTGAAACATCAACAAAGAACGGTTTATCAGGATTGGCGATAGCAAAGTAATTTGTATACAACCCTATTTGTTCCCTATGAGGGGGATGTCTGTGCTCATCGTTCTTATATCTTGCATAAGAAATTGCATCTAAAGTTATATCATACGTATATCGATGATCTGGATGACCAATTCCAGGATAAGGTGCTTGTGTCCAAGTAATAATTATATCTGGTTTTATTTCTTTGAAATGTAATGCTAATTTTTTTCCATTTTCAACAGAGGGATGAACTCCGGAATCGGGTAAATCTAGCAGTCGATATTCTGCTCCAAGTATTTTTTCTATCTCTTTTGCATGACCTGCTCTAATCTCAATTATTTCCTCTGGTGTACAACAAATCGAAGACGCATTTTCACCTCGAGTGAGGAATATTGCATAAACATTGTCTCCTCTATCAGCATGATTGGCTAAAGTCCCAATAACTCCTGCCTCATCATCTGGATGAGCAAATACGGCAACAACATTGAGAGGCTTGCTTTCTTTTTCTGTCATATATAATGATAGATTTCTCTCATTATAAAATCTTTAAGTTACAAAAAATGAAGTTCTTTCCTCATTTTACTTGTATTTCTATATTTAAAACTAAAATGAATAAAAAATGGCTTTGAATTCTCACTAGCATTTAGATTAGTAAGTTTTAGCTTTCGCGACAAGATTCTTTGTAAGACTAGTGAATGATTCATCAACATTTGTCCCTGTTTTTGCACTTGTTTCTATGTAAGCTAAGGCATTAATTTTCTTTGCAAAAGCCAAAGCATCTTTCTTTGGAACACTTCTCAAATCCTCTAAATCATTCTTATTTCCTACAAGAAATGTTAGAACATCTTTTCCAGCATTTCTAATCAAGTCTTCGTACCAATCCTGCAATTTAGTTAATGTAACAGGTCTTGTGAGGTCAAATACTAAGAAGGCTGCTTTTGCTCCTCTGAAAAACATTGTACGAAAAACATCGAATCTTTGTTGACCAGCAATATCCCAGATTGAAAGTGTTACCATATCATTTCCCATTTTAATGTACTTACTATATGGTTCCATTCCTACAGTAAGAAGATAATCCGATTTAAATTTTCCATGAACGAATTTTATAGTTAATGAAGTCTTACCTACTGCAGCTTCTCCTATTAACAGCACTTTGAAAATATATGTTGAATCTCTTCCTCTTTGATAAGCCATCGTTTTTTGACCTCATTCTTTTTTATGAACTTGCTATTCTAGTTCCTGTGTATACTAGTCGTGGTCTTTCTAAGAGCATTATTACTTCTTGATCAGGAAATTCTGACATTGGTGAATATTGTGCTTCATATTGGGATCCACAGATTGGACATTCGAAGAATACTTTTAGCTCTTCAACATTCATTATTGTGGATGGAGTGAATGTTTGACGACATTGTCTATTTTTGCATCTATAGATTACTAATGGATCGATTCGTGATAGGTCCTTGCTCACCTTTGCTGGCACCTGCTTCAAAGTATTTGCATGTCACCATTCTATCCAACGTATTGTTAATTAACGGTTCGTAATTATAATCTTTTGATGGTGACATTTTTCTTATATTTTTTAGTTTTTTAGCATAAAAGTTGGTAAACTATCCAAATAAACTAATGATTCTATAGCTTCATTTCTTTGATTTTTTCAGCCCATTTTTCAGTAAATTGTTTTTCTATATCCTCATTTCTTAGTTCTTTCTTTAATATCAATGGTATTTCATCAATAACTGGATAGAAAACCTTGCAACTAGGACACTCTATCAAACCTGAAACTATTTCTGTAGATAAACACTCTTTGCAGTCAGTTTCATAGTTAATTTTACTCGCATCCTTAGTCACTACACTTTCTTCTTTCTTAGTGTCTTTTGTAAGTTTTATTTGTTTTTTTGGACAATAAAAACTACACACAACATTTGTAATAGTATCTTTATCAGGTAAATATGGCTTTTCAATTTCTCTTTCTTCAAAAATGTGTGCCTTTAATGGCCACTCTTTATTATCTGGACAAACAAGAATATCTAGTAATCTTAGCTTCAATTTACCATTCACTCCATTACTACATCGTACTTTTTATCTGGTTTTAATATATGAAACCTTTTGTATCATCAATTAGTTATCATTTTTCTTGTTATAATTTAAAAAATCTTTTTATCTAAATTGCACTTTTTCTTTGACGAAAAAAGTATATTCAAGAATTGAGTGATTTTCTTTAGAAATCATATACATCTGTTAAAGCTAGCAGATGAGAATTCTGATAAAAAATCCTTAACATTTGACCTAAGTTAAAATCTAAAAAATGCTTTCTTTTTACTTTATTGATCTCATTAGAGGTAAGTTCCAGTTTTTCTTCAATTAACCACTTCGTTGCTACTCTTGCAGTCTGTAATGTTTCTTGGGTCCAGTAATTTTTTACGCTAAATTCCCACGGTTTGAATTTTTCTGGATATAAAGCATTTATTGCTTGATAGGGAGAACTATTGTATAGCGTTTGTAGCATTCCACCTAAACCATTTTGCTTGAATATTTTATAGCTTACTTTCTTTGGAATTTCTTCTAATTTTATATCTAATTTAGATAGTAAATTCCTGATTGCTTGAAGTGATCTGCCTTTCCCTGTTGAACCCGACCAAATACCCGTCATACCTTTTTTGAACTGCCAAGGTTTGAAGTGACCAGGATATGTATACTCTAGAGCTTTGTAATATGAAGAATCGAAAAACTCAACAAGTATTCGAAATAATCCTGCTTCATGAAATGTTTTTGCACTCATTGCTTTTGGGATATCCTTCAAATTTAATTTCAGATGTTCCTCGATCAGATATTTTATCGCAATTCTTGAGTGTTCTTTTCCTTTATCGCACCGCCAAAAACCATAAGGTAATTGAGCTATTTTTCCTTCTAATTTGTATTTGATTAGCTTCCGTACTTCCTCTTCTGTCAAGCTAGTTGACCTTTCTTTGGATTGGTTATATTCCAATTATATCAGCACCTTTGTAATACTTTGAATTCTCAAATATACTGAAATTATGAGACCTTGTTTGTACTATTCTTCTAAACCCTCACAAATTTTCTATTTAAAATAATAAACCAGACCACAAATAACCTTATTATACGAGATTTGGATTTTTAGTTTGCTGACACTGGAGATACACAGTATGCCAACAAGAGAGGAAGTTCTAGCCAAATTAGAAGAAGACAAACATGCTTATTGTTCTGCTAATCTATCTGGTGTTGATCTTAGTGGTGCAACACTAATTGATGTTGATTTCTTTGATACTGATCTCACTAATGCAATTCTTGATGGAGCAATTCTTGATGGGGCATGTTTAGATGCCGCTAATCTTGAAGGAGCTAGCTTGAAGAAAGCTTCCCTTAAAAAAACAAAACTTGAAGAAGCCAAGTTAATTAAAACCAACCTCACAGAAGCAGATTTCCATGAAGCAGTATTACCTGATGCTGTTCTAGATGATTCCATACTTTTAAACACAATCTTCACAAAGTGTGATATGGGAAATGGAAGTCTATATGAAGTTAAAGGCGCCGGTGCTAAATTTAATGGGTCAAAATTATCTTTAGCAAGTCTAGATTATAGTGATTTTAGTGGAGCTGATTTCACCTTTTGTAATCTTCAATTTGCCTCTCTTCGAGAAGCTAATCTTAAAGGAGCAATACTGACTAAAGCTCTTTTGAAGGAAGC
>DAOVHJ010000298.1 GCA_030671945.1 Candidatus Heimdallarchaeota archaeon | reverse complement strand
GCTATCACATGAACTGCTACAACAGTTATTGCAGGAATCATCACATGATGCTGCACATGAATCAGAACAAGAAGTAGCACAGTTTTGACAACATTGCACCGCACATGCTTCTAATGCACCAGCTAATGCTAATCCAACAAAAATCAATACTGAAACAACTATTAGAATTGGTGTCAATATGCCAAAAATGCTGATTAAAATCCATCTTCTTCGTTTCTTTCTTCTGGTTTCCTCATCAACAATTTCTTCAGGTTCTATAGTACTATCAGGTTGTACATCTCCAAAAGTCTCATCAAAAGCAGGATCTTTTTCTTCAGGTGGAGAAGGAACTTCTTCTTCATATTCTGGGAACTTTTCTTCCTCTGACAAATTATAACCCTCGAATCCAAGTAACTGATGTGTTACTATAAGAAAGGAAAAAACATCAATTATTAAGTTTTTGCCGTTACATATTATTCTGAATTCGGTACCTCTTGTTCCAATTTAGCTTTTTTCTTTCTATCTCTTTTTTCTTGAAGATTTTGTAATTCTTCTTCTATTATTGCATAAACTTTTCGTACTTTAATGTTGGTGTTCTTTTCAGGAAGGCACGGTGGATCGGCTTTATGTAAAGGACAATCCTCACATTCTTTTCGGTTTGCTGTCCTACCTCGACTCATACCATAAAGCTGATTTCCAGCTAATAGAATCACAAGTAAAATAATTCCATACCACCATTGCTTTATTTCTGTAAAAGTAGCGATCGCTAAAGCACCATAAGCAGCTATTCCAAAACCTGCTGAGAATCTAAATAAAGATTTAATCCACTTATTTTTGATCTTAAATATTAGATGAAAAATCGCTAAGCCAAAACCAGCAAAAGGTAAAATTGACATAACATAGGGATTAAAGCGAAAAACAGATGGAACAGCCAAAAAAAGTACCAAGTATGAGAGAATGGCGGAATAAATTGAAAAACAACCTATGCAAAGATTGAGAGGACCAATTGAGAAGTAATGATTTTTGTATTCACTGCAAGATGGGTGATGTGTTAAGAATCTCCAAGATCTAATCTTAAAAATCTCCCATTGGGCATGAAAAGGTGTTCTTTTCTTAAGATTAACTTCTTCTGAGAGATATGGACTCGAGATAGTTTCAGTTTCGGTCTCAGTCAATTTCCCTAACTCCATCATTTAATTCTTTCTTAATTTCTTTATACAAAAAGAATAATTATTCTTATTGAAGAATTTATCTGCTTTCTGTAATAATTCCGTAGGAAGATAACAGAATTTTGGTTCTTGCCAAAATGCCTATAAAACACCTAGTAAAGTTATTCTCTATAGAATTATATTATCTTTTGACAAAGGTGATAATTACCATGACTGCTATAGATAGATATTCAATAAAATATAAGGATGAGGTTAAACATTTCAATAATCATATGGATGCTGTTGTTTTCGTGCTTGGTTTACCCTCCAGTAATGATAAAGTCGATATTAAGAAATATGGGAGCTGGCAGAAAGTCCTAATTCATATTGAGGGAGAAATAAACGAAATTCAAAGATTAGTAAAAATTGTTTCCGGTTGGGAGAAAAAAACTCAAGATTAAATATTTCATTTGATTCTTTTTTTATCTCATTTGCTTTATATTTTCTTTTTATTTGAAAAAACTAAATGAAATTAGAAAATCAGTAGATTTTTATTGCTTTTTAAATAAATTCTAACGAGAAGTAATTGAGTGTTAAATGGGCGACTGGAAAGTATGATGAATGAATTAGTTATTTTAAAATTGAGACAGATTGCTGATCTCCTCGAAATACTCGGAGAAAGTGTCTACAAAATAAGATCTTATAGAAAAGCAGTTGAATCCCTTAATCTCGTTACAGAGGATATCAGTGTCTTAGCAAAGGAAGGAAAATTAAAAGACCTTCCAGGAATCGGGGATGCAATCAGTACGAAAATTAAGGTTATTGTAAAAACTGGTGATAGTTATTATTTACAAAAACTCACTCAAGAGGTTCCGTTAGAAGTTACTTCATTAATGAGAGTAGAAGGGATAGGTGGGAAAACCGCAGGAAGATTATATCAAGAATTAGGTATTAAATCAATTGCTGGTTTGGAAGAAGCGATTGAAACTGGAGCCTTGTTAAAATTATCTGGTTTTACTGAAGGAAAGATTGAGAAAATACAAAGAGCAATTAAATTCCTCAAAAGAGGAAGAACAGCCTTACCAAAAATAGAAAAAATAGCTTATGGATTAAGAGAGAAGCTAATACAATCAAAGCTCTTAACAAAAGTAGATATCGGAGGATCTTTTCGTAGACGAAAATCTACTGTACGAGATTTAGATTTTCATGCAATCGGGAAACCAGAGAATTTTGAGAAAGCTATGAAGTATTTTACAGAGATGGAAGAAGTCATAGATGTAATTGCAACTGGAAAATTGAAAACGACTGTCAAATTATTCAATAATATGAATGTTGATTTACGTATTTTGGAAGAAGTATCAGATGGCGCTGGATTGTTGTATTCCACCGGTGCTCGAAGTCATACAATAAAACTCCGAACAATTGCTGAGAAAAAAGAATTACTGCTTAATGAATATGGCTTATATAATAAAGACAAAAGTAAGCTACTCGCAAGTGAAACAGAAGAAGAAGTATATGCTGGATTAGGGATGAGTTTTATCCCTCCTGAATTGCGTGAAGATCGTGGAGAAATTGAAGCTGCAATGAAGAATGCTTTACCGGAATTAATCACAATGGAGGATATAAAAGGTGATTTGCACACTCACACTGATTATACTGATGGAAAAGATACTCTGGAAGAAATGATTAAAGGAGCAGAACAAAAAGGATGGGAATATGTAGCAATAACAGATCATTATGGCAAGATTAAAATTTACAATCCTCTCGATGAGGAAAAATTACAAAAACAAAAGAAGGAATTAGGAAAAATAGTAGAGGAAGTTGAAATTAACGTTCTACATGGATTGGAAATTGATATAACAAAAACAGGTGAAATAGAAGTTTCAAAAGAAATCTTGAAGGATATGGATTTTGTAATTGCTTCCATTCACTCCCATTTCGATTTACCGGAAGAAGAAATGACTCAAAGAATACTCACTGCTTTAGATAATGAATACGTAAATGCTATAGGGCATCCAACTGGAAGAATGTTTAGTAAAAGAGCGGATTATAGCTTAAATTTCTCAAAAATTGCTAAAAAATGCACTCAAACAAACACTTGGCTGGAAATAACTGCTCAGCCTGATAGACAGGATATAGATGACCATCTGGTTTTTGATTTGAAAGAGAAAGCACCAATTTACATCGGAACTGATGCCCACTATGTCAAGGATTATGAATTCATGCAATGGGGAATCAATGTCGCCCGGAGAAGTTGGTGTGAGACGAAACATATCATTAATTGCTTAACTTTTAAAGAATTGCAGAAAATGATTAATCAATAGCTCTTCACGAAAAATTACTTTTACCAAAGTAAAAAGTGGCGAAAAGACGACTATTCTAAGCGTCTTGCAGACCCATACGGATTGAGAGTACTGCAATTTTCTTTTGTAGTCTTTTTCCTTCGGAAGTCCCCACAACAACAATATCAATCCCGAGTTGTTGGAGTCTTTT
>DAOVHJ010000129.1 GCA_030671945.1 Candidatus Heimdallarchaeota archaeon | reverse complement strand
TGATTAATGTTTCTGGGTCGGGTTAGTTATGAAATTCAGCTTGAGTATTCGTACTCTAAAAAAAATCCTAATAGGTACTACTATTATTAATTACATTATACTAGTTGCATATGTATTCTTAGTCGTCTCTGTTACCTTTTTTGAAAGCTATGCTGTTTTCTTGCTCTCATTACCTGCTTATGTTTTATCAAAAAGCTGGTTACTGGTCTTAGGATTCTTTGGATTCGAAGGATGTTTATTATTATATTATTGGTATAAAAATAAAAATAGAGCTCAATCTGAAAATCTTCAAGAACCATCACAGATAATTCTTGATGAGGATGTTTTTAGTAATGAAAGTGAGCTTTTCGCTGAAACAGAGAACTCGATTAGTGATATTACAGTTGAGGAAATAGAAAGACCAGAGATAGTGGTCGAGTATGAAATTGATGGAATGATACCAATTCAAACAACAGTAGAAGCTCAAGATAATTTTGAATTAATTAAATCTGAGAAAGAATTTGATAGACTCTGGGAAGAAGCAATTGAGCATGTGAGTTCTGCTTATAAAAAAAAAGCTGGGGAGTCAGTTAACTTAACTACAACAACGAACGAAGAAGAAGAGTCTGCTCAAGAACCAACTAGTGATCATAATACTGAAACCATCAGTAGTATCATCGATAAAAGTCATCAAACAAACAAAGTTTCTCGAGCAATAATTTCTAAATCTAAATTAAAGAGTAAAAAGAATGTTGACAATGTTTCCTTAATTAAAGATCAACATAGAGAATTTTACAATGAAATAGCCTTGAATAATTGGATTTATCAGAAAAATTCTGATCGCGAGAGAGTAGGGCTATTTAAGTTATCATTGGATGAAACAAGATTCAGAGAAAAAGAATTCAGATACATGATAGATGCAGGTATTCTACATAAAATATTAATTCCTTTTCCCTCAGGATCATTTGTAATTTATTCTTTATATGAAGGAGAAGATAAAAAAATTATCAAAAATTATCTTGCGAAGTTATGCAAACGTAATGGTCTAAATTTCACTCAAAAATCAATTGCATTTGTGAACTATTCAGATCTTGGTTTAGATAGAAAGAACTGGCGTTTTGATTTTCACATTAATAATTCCGTTGTTGGCATTATTTGGTTAAGCAATTTCCTCATTGAAGATGATCAAACAAAAACAATATCACTTGCGTACCAACAGAAAAAGGAATTAAAAGCATTACTTGCTACTGCACAGATAAACCATTCAAATAGAATTTTGACAGCGATAATTATTACAGATTATAATTATAACAAAAAACTAATCAAGAAACATATAGAAACTATGGGATTTGGTCAAGCAACAATTTTTGCTGTAGGAGAAAAAAGCTTCGAATCTCAAATAATGAAAGAGCTAAAAAATAAAATCTCAGTATGAATTACGTGTTCGATTAAAATTTAAAAGCATCAAAGATAATCAAAATGAAAAATAAGAAGAATAAATCTATTCTTCGATGTCTCTAATTGTTTCAAGTATTGATATAGTCTTCCAAATTAAAGTTCTAGCATGAACTGGGCAATTTGGATCTAGACTAGTTTCTTCTAAAATGCTGGTAGCAACATTTGCTCTAATTGCTCGAGAGGGTTCTTGTACAACATTTCCTAGCATAGTTAAAGCATCGCTTGCGCTCCTGCGAATATTTCTTGGAACGCTTGTATCTTCGCTAATATCTTTCAAGATTCTTAAAGCTAATTCTTCATCTTCGGACACATCATCCACAACCATTCAGTCAAATTTGAGAAAACTTGCTAAATTTATTTAGAACGTTCAATTCACGCACATATTAACGCTTATTTGAATATTACTATCAATTGAAGAAAGAGTATCTGCTTGCTTTTTAATGTTGGGGTTTAGTTTTTTTCAAGCTTTTCTAACTCAAACAAAACAAAAGTTATACAGGTTGAAGCTAAATATGATCGTTTTCCAAGACTAATTTGAGCTGTTGCAATACTGTCTACTAATTTCTCTATTTCAGCGGATATATCATGACGTCCACCAAAAATGAAGCAGTTTGAATTTACAATTTGTTTATTTCGTATTATATCATTTATTGGTTGTCCATTTTCATGAAGATAGAAAACAGATTCACAATCATTTTTTATTTGGTTGAATAATGAATTGGCATCTTTCAAATGCTGCCAACTAAAGAATTGCAAAGATGGATCAATACAATTATTAGTTTTATCTTGCTGCTTGAGAAATATTTGAAGAGATTCTTTAATCAAAGAAGCAACCTCAATTTCATCATATGGCTTTTCCCTATCTGCTAGATTTGTAACTGTCAAAGTGGCAGGATTATTTTTTGTGAATAAAACGATATAATTCACAGCAAAATTAATGTTTGATGGGAAGGTAGCAAGAATATTTCTAGCAACTACATCTATCTTTGAGGATCCGGGCAAATTTTTCAGAGAAAATGTTACTTGTGGTATTTCTTCTTCTAAAACTAACAAAAATGTCACTACTTTCTTCTTTGAAGAAATCATAAGTAAAACCTAACAAAATCGATCTTACTAGTAAAAGAGATGTAGTATAAAGTTCCCTTAGAAAAGGGAATAATACTCATCTTTCGTACTAATATTAATTCTAAAGTTTTCGAGTCGCTTTTGATCGAATTTTAACTTTGCCTTTATGAACTGCACACGAAACACAATAATACTTTGTTCTTCTTTCTCGAGGAATAAAAGTACCTTCTTGTCGCAATTCTCTTGCAAGAGTTGGATCCATGAGTGTTACATATTTTGTTTCTTTCTTAATTTTGTCAGAAGGAACTAATCTACCGCAAGATGAACATTGAGTTCTTCCACCTTTGCCTTTACTTCCTTTTCTTCTTCCGCCTGATTTTCTTTTTTTAGTCATTATTTCACGACCGGTACAAATAATATGTTCCAGTTAATATTCTTCTAATATATGTTTGAAATCGTTCTGTTACCATATTAAAGATTTACGTTTAACTTGAAAAGAGAAATATTGTGTAAATTTGCCGTATGGGAAAACTTTTTTCTACTATTAGATATCTAAAAGAACAGAACTTTAATACATTAAGAAGTTTGTAGGTTGATTGATAACATGAACTCGAGTTATTTAGAAAATGATGATCTGAAAGATGGTTCTAGAGCTTTCAAACGATTGAAGAAGAAGACATCTATAGATAATTTATGGATTTACATTCTTAGATTATTGCAAGAGAAAGAAATGTACGGATACGAATTAAAAGAATCAATTAAAACTAGATTCGGTTTTGAACCTGCAACAGTTACTTCTTATACCATTCTTTACAAACTCGAGAAAGATAACTTAGTAACTTCTCATGTTCTAGACAATCCAGAAGGAAGACCTGATAGAAAATATTATGCAATAACTTCTGCAGGTAAAAAAGCAATGAAGGAAGCTAAAGGTCTTTTTGAAGAAATAATGTCAAAAGTTTTTGATAAAACAAAATGAAAAGAAGAAGCAAATGACAAGCATTTGCTTAGTTTAGATTTATTAGATTTCAATGGGTTCTGAATTTGTATAAACTTCGACTTTTCCATTTCGAATCATAACATCATTTTCAAGTCGTTGTCCACCTAAACCTTTGACATAGACTCCAGGTTCAATGGTAAAGACCATTCCTTCCTCAATGAGAACTTCACTCCAGACTTCTAATCTTTCCGGTTCAGTGGGTTTTTGTCTTATGCCAGGAGAATCGTGAACAGTTAAGCCTAATCCATGACCCAAACCATGAGGCATATGATAACCAGCAGCTTCAATAACATCAACTGCAGCTTGAGAGATTTTCCAGAGTGGAACACCAACTTCGATAGCAGCGATTGCTTCCTCATAAGCTTTGAAACAAGTTTTCTTTATTTTTTCTTGCTCAGCTGTTAGTTTACCAAATGAAAGTGGTATTGTAATATCACAAACATAACCATCAATGCGAGCTCCATAATCAATCAATGCCAGACCATTCTCTGAGTATTTGCTGTTGCCTGCAGAGGGATGACAATGAATCATATGAGATCTGGTAACGTTTGCAACAAGAGATGGAAATGAATTTTCTTCTGCACCATATTCTCGCATTTTCTTCATTACTAAAAATGATAAATCATTTTCTGTGCCATCTTTTTCTTCAGCAAATTTTCGTATGTCATTTATAGCCTTATTTCCAATTTTACCGGCTTCAATTAATTTCTCCAATTCCTGGGGGCTTTTAGTAGCTCGAAGATTTCGGAATGTATCTGCTAACTTATGTGGTTCTTCAAAGAATTTTACTCCAGGAATTTTTCTTTTAATTTCTAAGATATATCTATAAGGAATACCTAGATTAACACCAATCACTGGATTGTCTTTTTTAGCTACTTCTTTTACGTAATCAGCTGGATTATGCCTTGAGTCTTTATCAGTCACTAAAGTATCTACTTGTGCATGATCTTCTGCTAAATCAACATCCCATGGGAGCAACATTGTTTCTCCCCCTGAGGTTATAATGAGATTTGCATCCATGATGTGACCGGTAAGATATCGCATATTGACATCTCGAGCACTTTCCCAATCAGCAATATAGATTAGATCTATGTTGTTGTTCTTCATAAAAATCGTTAATTTATCCATTTTATCTTGAGTTATTGGTCGCAATTTACTACACCCGTATTCTGTTTATTGATTTAAATAACCGTAAAATGATAATTTTCTCCCTTTAAAAAAGCTATTTCAAAATCTAATTCTGAGATGTGAATTAAAGAAATGATTCATAGAGTTTTAATATAAAAGAAGCAATAAGAAGATAGGTTGTAGAAAAATGCATCTCCCTGATTTTCTAAAAGAAGAATGGATGAAAAAAACCGAAATCAGGCTTTCCAAGAAAGAAGAGATTCCAATTTTAAAAGAAATCATCGTGGAAGCATACACACCAATTGAACCAATTTTAGGAAGAAAACCTCGAGGTATGCAGGAAACAGAAGAGAAGGTACAAGAGAGAGTAGAGAATAACACTGTATATTCAGTTTTATATGAAGGAAAACTCATTGGGACTTTTACTATAAAAGAAAATACTAATTTCGGATTAATGGAAGTTCAGAAAATAGCAATAAGGGAAGAAATGCAAAACAAAGGACTTGGTTCTTTTATTGTGGAATCTGTAGAGCATTTAATTCGCTTAATGGAAAAGAAGAAAATTATTGTGGAAACATATGAAGATCATATGCAATTAGTCGATTTTTACCTTCATCGTGGGTATAAAATATTTCATAAGAGAATGAGAAAAGGCAACGTTGTTTTAGTTATGGAGAAGAATCTTTGGAGAGAAGATTAAATGAAAGTTGATGTTGTTCGTGGCGGAGGATTGTGCTCTAATTGCTTCATTTTAAGTGATGAAAACAAAGGAAAACTATTCATTATTGATCTTGGTATGACTGGAAAATTAACGAGATTCGCATTAAAGAAGAGTTTGAAAAAAGTAGTAAGTGAGAAATATGAGGATTATGAACTTGAAGTTTTTCTTTCACACAGTCATCTTGACCATATTTGGGGGGAAGATAACCTCAAGAAATTCCAGAAAATAACTTACAGTGCAAGTGAACTCGCAGCTAACCATATAAATACTCGAGATGAAATTACACTTCTTTCCAAATACCATGGAAAAATTTCCTATACTGTGAACAAAATATATGCAGATGGAGATATTATCAAGTTTTCAGATTCCGAATTGAAGGTAATTTATTCTCCCGGACATACCGATGGATCTGCTGTTCTCTATGAAACTAACACTAAAAGTTTATTCGCAGGTGATGTAGTATTTGCTGGTGGAGCTTGTGGAAGAGTTGATTTTCCAACAGGTGATCGGTGGGAAATGATTGCTACCCTGGATAAATTATCAAAGCTAGATATTGAGCATTTATACAGTGGTCATGGACCCGATTTACATCAGAAAGTTAGGGAGAATATTCTCACTGCCAAAAATATGATGGAATATTGGTAAAAGGATTGATAAAAAGAAAGTAAGAGAAGCATGGTTATGCTTCTATTTTTTATTTTTTCTTTATATTGGCTAATGATGTTATAATTGCCCATTGATGATCAATGTAATCTCTATAGGATTGTAGTAATTCACCACCAATTCCTCTATACCTGCCTTGGAGTTTCAAATAATCATCTAGTGGTTTGCGTTTTGAGGGGTCTTCGTATCTTTTGCTGAGTCTTGAAAGTTCTATGTCTCCATCAATAGCTTCCCAAAGAATATGGGCACCGGTTTCTACAGCTAATTTTCCAACTTCAATTGTTTTTTCAGATGGGAAACGCCAACCAATAGCACAAGGTGCTAATAAGTAAATAAATTTGAAGCCATCCATTGTTTGTGCTTTTCTGAGTTTCTCAATGAAATCACGAGGATAAGAAGTACAAGCTGTTGCCACATAAGGCAAGTTGTGTGTCCACATGATAAGGGAAATGTCTTTTGGATAACCAACACGACCTTTTGGAGTTGTTTTTGTTCTCGCTCCGGGGGGTGTTGCACCTGATTTCTGAACACCAGTGTTACTATAACTTTCATTTGAATAAGTGACATAGATCATATTCTCGTTTCTTTCTGCAGCACCAGATATTGCTGCTAGACCTATATCAACGCTTCCACCATCTCCAGCCCAAGCAAGAACTGTTGTGTCCTTTTTGCCTTTGATATCTAGAGCGGCAGTAATACCTGAAGCAGCAGATGCAGCTGCTGCAAAAGCTATGTTTAATACTGGAACAGTAATTGCTGATTTCGGATATGGACCTTGCCAAACAGATGTACAACATGCTGGGATAGACATGATAACATCATCACCAAGAGCTTTCAAAGCATATCGCAATCCTAGTGATGATGAACAACCAGCACATGCAGCATGACCTGGAAGGATTGGTTCTGGAAGTTTTAAAATTTCTTTAGTTGTAACCATTTTTTGCACCTCACTTTAAGGTTTCAAGGTCTTTTTCGACCAAACCTGCAGCATATTCTGCTGTAACATCCATACCACTAAGCCCTTCTATATGATGGAAAGCTTTTGGATGATTCTTCCCTTCATATAATGCAGCCATA
>DAOVHJ010000210.1 GCA_030671945.1 Candidatus Heimdallarchaeota archaeon | reverse complement strand
CGGATGGTATGCTTATTAGTTGGTTGTAATTTGCAAATTTAATAAGTTTTAAAAGACGAGACAACAATTAATGAATTAACCTTTAACAAGGGCAAATTGCGTGAGCAAAAAGGAAATTGGTATTTCTATATGTGGGTATAGTATAGTTGTTTTGCTCAATAGGAAGGATAGTGTCGAAATGAGTGCTAATGGATTTGTCAAGGAAAAAATCAGTATCTTAATAATTGATGATGATCAAGATATTGGTGATCTTTTCGTTGAAATTCTAAACAGAAATGGTTATCAAAATGTTCGTTGTGTAACAACTGGTGAAGAAGGTAGAACAGTTCTTTCAGATGAATTCTTTAACATCGCTATGGTTGATTTAAAGCTTCCAGATATCAACGGTATGGATTTGATTTCTCAATTAAGATCTATCAGTCCTGATACCGAATTTATAATTATCACTGGATATGGAACATTGGATACTGCAATAAAGGCTATGCAATTTGATGTTGGAGGGTACCTGGAAAAACCAGTTAGTCCAGATAAAATTCTCCGAACATTAGATGAAGTCATTGTAAAACATATATTAAAACTTGAGAATCAACAATATCTAGAGGATTTGGGAATAGCTCACAAAGAAATTCTCTACTTAAACGATCTCTTGGTTAACAATGTGGATGAACTCAATCAATCCTTGTTAATGACTATGGTTCAAATTGATAAATTAAACCCAACTGCGGAGCAAAAGAAGGTTCTTAGTTTGTTTCAAGAAGCAATTCGAAAGAATGCAAGATTAACTCGCAATATTAAAAAATTACAAGCGATTTCTGCAAAAACAAGAAACAACATAACAAAAATTGATATCTCAAGGACCTTTGCTACTGTTGTGAATCGTTTGAGAAGTGATTATCGTGATAAAAACTTCGAAGTCACAGGTAATTTCAATCAGCCACGATTGGTTCTCGCAGACAATGATTTGAATCATATGATAACTGAATTGCTCTTAATGTCAATTTTGAATGATCCAAAACCCAAGATAAGAATCAACGTTGATTTTGAAAATGTGAACAAAGATGACACTGACTATTTGAAAGTCAATGTAGAAGCATTTCAGGTTAATTACATATTTGATCAAAAAGATATTGAACACCCTACTGATTTGAAAACCTCTGCAACAAAACAAGAATTCCAAGATTTAGGACCATTTGTTATTAATTCATTAATCAGATTCTACAATGGATTTGTTGCCTTACCTTTTGAAGCTAAGAAAAATATCTTAGATATCTATCTTCCATTATGTGAAGATTAATTTGTAAGATAATAATAATAAAAAGGAATATGAGTTGTGAAAACTCACATGATTATTCTATTTTTTCTCTTCTGCTCTGACGTCGGAGTAAGAATTGCATTAAACCTAATGTTGATACAATAATTATTACAAATGCTAACCAGGGGACTCCTGCTGCAGATGTAGTATTTGTAGAGGTTGTAATTATCTGAGTCCCGTTAGTTTCAATTGTAATAGTTGAAATCAGGATTGGCCACCATTCAGTCATTGATGGGGCATAAGTAGAGGTAAACATTAATGTCCAGAATAAGGTGAATAAAGCAAGATAAGGAAAGAATCCGCTGAGAAGTATTCCTTTAATACTCCATTCAAGTTTGAATAAGAAAAATCCCCCTGCAGTTATGGCAGCATACAAACCTATCATTAATAATAGCCACCAACCTGTTTGTGCTCCGGCAAAACCAAGAATAATACCTGTTATACATCCAGATAGAATTTTTATCCAATACAATCTTTGGTCATTAGCCATATCATCTAAAGCTTTTCTTCTACGTTGGAACCAATTCATATCTTCTTCAGGAATTTCTTCCTTTTCATCACGAACAAAATCCTCGGGAAGCTCATATTGATCATAATCTATGTCATCCTCTTCTTTCGGTGGTATGTCCTCTGTGTCCCCATCATAGCTATCTTCATATTCGCTAAGTTCTACTTTCTTCTCTTTTTTGGGGACTTCCTTTTTAGACTTTGAGGAACCTTTTTGTTTAGGTTTCTTTTTTGACATAATTGGTGACTCCTATGAAAGATTCTATGAGCAATTTCGACATAAATGCAATCATCAGTGAACTTACACAGCGATTTAGGAGTAGCGAACTTAAAAACATTTTTGAACTTAATGATAAGTTCTTTTTTAGGTTCCGAACTAGAACCGAAGGAACTCAATTATTAGTTATTGAACCAGGTAAAAGGATTCATATCACCAAATTTAAACGAGATTTTCCTCCCTCTCCTTCTGGGTTGTGTAAAGTATTTCGAATCCACATTAAAGGAAAATGGTTGAAATCCATTTATCAATATGACTTCGATCGAATCATTGTTCTTGAATTTGAAGCCCATGAGAAAGTGTACACACTCATCGTAGAGCTATTTGGCAAAGGGAATTTAATTTTACTTAGTCCTCAAGATAAAATCTTGGTTGCGAAGAATTACAAGAAAATGAGAGATAGAGACATTCACCCAGGGATTGAGTTTAAATTCCCTCCCAGTTCAGGAAGAAATTTTATCGAAGCCGATCTTGATTGGGCAAAAGAAAAATTGCTAGAGAGAGGAGAAAAAGACATTCTTCCTTTAATTTCAAAGACTTTCAATATTGGTAAAATTTTTGCTCAAGAAATCTGTATGAGAATGGACCTTGATCCAAAGCTAAAGTCAGAAGATATAACTGATGAGATTATTGATAATATAATTACTGGAGTAAAGAAATTACGCAAAAATGCAAAAAGCTCAAAGTTGCAACCTTTAACATATCGAGATTCAAAAACAAAAGAAGTTGTTGAAATTTCTCCTTTTCCAATGAAAGTATATGCTGAATATGACAAAGAAAAACATGAATCATTTTCAGAGGCTTTAGATCTTCATTTCAGTACCCAAGATTCTGATGCCGTTTCTTCTGTCGAATTTAGAGTTGAGGAGCAGAAAATCACACAACTCCTAAAGGTGAGAAAGAAGCAAGAAGATCATCTCAAGACTCTACTTAAACAAGTGGAGAAAGAAAAGGATAAGGGAAATCGTATTTATCTTTACTTAGCAGAAATAGATGAATTACTCCTAACAATAACTAATGCACGAAGAAAAAATATTCCTTGGAAAGATATTAAGGAAAAGCTAGATGATGCTAAAGAACGTAAAGTGAAGGGAGCCCGTCTTCTAAAGAAAATACAAGAGAAAAGCAAAATAATCATTGTAGAGCTTGATGGGGTAGATGTTGAGTTAGATTTCCTTAAAACAGCATCAGATAATGCTGATAAAATGTACAAAAAAGCTAAGAAAGCTGAAGGCAAAGCACCTGGAACACAGGAGAAAATCGATGAGTTTACAGAAAAAATCAAGAAACTAGAAATGGGTATTGTGGAACTAAGTAAGAAAGAGAAAATTTTGATTGAGAAAAGGAAAAGAGACTGGTATGAAAAGTTCCATTGGTTTAAATCAACTGATGGTTTTCTTGTCATTGCAGGAAAAGATATGAGAACAAATAATGAACTCGTTAAGAAGTATCTCGAGAAAGATGATCTTTTCTTACATGCAGATATTCATGGGGCTGCTGTCGTTATAATAAAGAGTGATGGGAAACCAATACCTGAAACTACAATTAATGAAGCGGCGATATTTTCTGTTACGTATTCTAAAGCATGGAAAGACAGGAGTAGTACAGAAAATACTTACTGGGTAACACCAGATCAAGTATCATTTTCAGCTCCATCCGGTGAGTACTTGGCAAAAGGCAGTTTCATAATTAAAGGTAAGAAAAATATTCTTCGAAACATTCCTCTAGAAATAGCAGTCTACCCAATAATTGAGGAGAAATGGTCTTACGTAATTAGTGGGCCTTTATCGGCTATTCAAGCTTTTAAGGATGTGAATAAAGCTAAGATAGTAAGAGTTGTTCCTGGAGACACAACTAAAAGCAAGATTGCGAAAATAATAGTTTCACAATTCTTAGAGGGTTTGGATGAAAAGGATACTATGAAAATTAATGCTACAGCATTAAATGAATTGATATCAATCTTACCGGGTGATTGTTACATCAAAAAAGAATAAGATTATTATCTAATTAGAAATAAGGATTCGGAAGAAACAATAGTTATTCGCTTCCGATTTTTGGTTTTTTTGAAACAATTTATATTTTACTTCGAAATTATCATCATAAATAGAAGGATTAGGTTCTATTGAATGTCAATATTTGTACTATCATAGCCTTCTTTTAACAATAGATCCTTGATTCTATGACGATGATCTCCCTGTAATTCAATAACCCCATCTTTGGCGGTTCCACCACAGGCACACTTATTTTTTAACTTGGTAGTTAAAGAACTAATGTCAACTTCTTTGGGATTAATGCCCATAATCAAAGTTACTTCTCTTCCCCATTTTCGCGTTACTATACGCACTTTTATTCTCTGTTCTTCCTTGGCTATGGCTTGACACATACATAGCTCTTCTGGAAGTCCACATTTTGGACAGGTTCCTGGCATAGTATTTTTTCCTTTAATTTTTTGCCTCACAAATTTTTTGTAAATTAATTGTTTATGTATGATTGCTTTATAAATAGTTTTTTACAAAACATAGCTATTTCATTGCTTTTTTCTCATATAAACATATGTTTTTACTGAGTACAAAAGTATCTTTCAAAATGATTATTGACCAGTTTTTCTCTTCATTTTATCATTTCTAGTTCTATAGTTATTTAAAAAAAAAAAGAAATTTGGATATTTTAGGAATCGCCGCTACTATCTTCCTGAGTTTCCACGTCGATAACTTTGTCTTCCTTAGCCTGCTTTTTGAACCAACTCTTGATTCCAACTATCATTTGTGAACTTGAGCTTGCTATTCCAAAAACTGCGGCAAGTAAAATAGTACCAACGCATAGTAAGAATAAAATTGCTAAACCAGCAGAAATCCAAACCGAAGAAAATACCCAATACCATTTCAAGTTAGGTCTCACGGTTAATTTTAATATAAGTAAAATTATCCAAGTAATTGTGATTAGCCCACCGCCACCACCACTTGAAGTTCTACGTTTACTTTTGTGTTCTGACATATTGAAATAATTTTAGTAATTTAATTATAAATAGGTTCTTCTACATAATATAATAATT
>DAOVHJ010000176.1 GCA_030671945.1 Candidatus Heimdallarchaeota archaeon | reverse complement strand
TCATCCTCGAATTTTGCACCAACTATGGTTAATCCAATAGTCTCAGATGCGATTACAAAATCTCCATCCTTTGTTTTTCCATAACAAAGTGGTTTAAATCCAAGAGGATCTCTTAATGCAATTATTTCTCCCTTATTTGTAGCAAATAAAATAGAATAAGCACCATCTAAATAACTAATGATCTTTTTACAAGCTTTAGTGATATCTCCATTTTCTTCTTCAAGAGCATAATCCAATAATTTACCAATTACCTCAGTGTCTGTGTCATGACTAAATCTGAAGCCTTGATCCATAAGAAAATCTCTGACCTCCTCAAAATTAGCTATTGTACCATTGAAAGCAATTGCTATTTTTAATTGTCTTGTTTGAAGAATGAAAGGTTGAATGCCAATAGTTAGATCAACACCAGCAGTTGGGTATCGAACATGTCCAATTCCAAATTTCCCTTTTAAGGATGCTAAAGTGTATTTATCGAAAATATCTTTTACAAATCCAATATCAGATATAGTTTTCATGTTTTTCTTGTTGATTACTGTTATACCTGCGCTCGATTGTCCCCGATGTTGTAAAGCTAACATGCCTTGGTATAATAAGAAACCCATATCATGAATTCGTTTAGTAGTTCGAATACCTATAATGCCACAATGATCTTTTATTGACAAATATCGGTCCTCTTGCGAGTTATGATAGCTCTTCTTTTAAAGCTTTTAGATTTACATTCGAAAGCAAATTGTGAAAAAAATTAAGGGTTACTTTTTCCCCTCCATTTCTTCCTCCATTCTTGTGTCCCAAACATGCTTTATATCTTCAATGGATAATTCCACTATCACTTGATTTTCATCGTTTTCTATGATAAGTTTCTTTTCTTTGGTTACACTACCAATATATGACGCTGGGATCTCATCTTCTGCAAAAATCGATATCAATTTATCCATGTCTTCTTGTTTTGCAGTCATTAAGAATCGTCCATGTGTTTCCGAGAAAAGTTTGATATCACTTCTTTGAGTGTCTGCTGGTATTCTTTTTAGGCCAACTTTAAAGCCTAAATTACCAGCCATCGCCATTTCAGTTAAAGCGACAAATAATCCTCCTTTTGAAATATCATGACTTGAAGTAACCAATCCTTCATTCACTGCCTTGACGACTTTCTTTAACACATTCTTTGCATTAGCAAAATCTACTTTGGGAACTTGCCCGTCATCAGAGGAATGAATGACCTTTGTATATTCAGATCCACCAATTTCAGTATTTGTATCGCCGATTAGGATTATGAATTCCTCAGGAGATTTAAAGCTATTATTCACGGCTTTCTCAACATCATCTAGTAGACCTGCTACGAAAATTACTGGGGATGGTTTTACAGCTACATCCCTTACTTCATCGTGGTTGTAAAAGCTTACATTTCCGCCTACACAGGGAACACCAAGAGCTTTTGCAGCATCAGCAAGTCCTTCTACTACTTTTTCAAATGTCCAGAAGACTTGTGGGTGTTCTGGGTTTCCGAAGTTAAGACAATCAGTCATAGCTATTGGTTCAGCACCGACTGCTGCTACATTACTGCATGCTTCCATCATAATTCCTGCTCCACCATTGTAGGGATCCAAGTAACATTGATTTGAGTTTCCATCGAATGTAACTGCAATGCCTTTCTTAGTACCGAATTCTGATAATCGGAATACTCCTGCATCTGCTTGTCCAGATTTAACAACAGAATGCAATCCCACTTCTGTATCGTACTGTCTGTACACCCATTCTCTACTAATCATATTGTCACTTGCCATTATTTTGCGACATATATCATTGAGTTCATTATCCTTGGGTTCTTTTGGCAACCACTTTTGGTTCAATTTGTTGAGGTATTTCGGATAAGTAGCTTTTCTGTCCGCAGCAGGGGGTTTTGTTAATAGATGAGCTGGTAGGTCAACAATAGTTTGATCGCGATATTTTACAACACATTTGCCTGTATCAGTTACTTCACCTAATATTTCATAAGGTAATTCATATTTGTCAAAGATTTTACTAATCTTTTTGACATTATCCGGTTTTACTACAAAGAACATTCTTTCTTGTGATTCACTAACGAGTATTTCCCAAGGTTCCATGTCATCTTCTCGAATTCTAATTTTCTCAAGTTGAATCTCGGTTCCTGTGCCACCAGCATCAGCAGTTTCAGAAATTGAGCATGTAACTCCTGCCGCTCCTAAATCTTTTAGACCTTCAACGACACCTGCCTTTATTGCTTCAAGAGTTGCTTCTATAATCAATTTCTTCATATAAGGATCGCCAATTTGCACTGCACCCCTATCACTTTCAGAGTCTTCAGTAATATTCTTAGAGGCAAAGGAAGCACCGCCTATGCCATCTCTACCTGTGGAACCACCTAGAAGAATGAGTTTATCACCAGGGGTTGTTGCTCTACTCAATGCTAAATCATCTTTTCGCATTACTCCAAAACAACCAACATTGATTAAACAATTAATTTGAAATGAAGGGTCGAATTCGATGTCTCCTCCGGCATTGGAAATACCTACACAATTACCATAATCTCCGACACCTTTGGTAACCCACTTCAATAACCATTTAGTGTGAGGATCTGATAAATCACCAAGTCGAAAACTATCCAACAAACCTATTGGACGTGCTCCCATACACAGAATATCTCTAATTATTCCTCCAATACCGGTTGCAGCACCATTGAAAGGGTCAAGTGCAGAAGGATGATTGTGTGATTCCAATTTGAAAACAAGTGCTAACCCATCACCTATATCTACTACACCTGCATCTTCGCCTGGCCCACAGATAACTCTAGGACCCTCTGTTGGTAATTTTGGTAAGACAGGTCTGGAACTTTTGTAGCTACAATGCTCGGAATTCATAACTTCCAACATTGCTGCTTCTGGGATGGTTGGTTCTCTGTTTAACGTTTTATAAACTACTTCTTTCTCCTCTTTGGTAAGATTGATTTCATCTCGTAAAACAGTTTCTTGTGTCATTTTAACCTCTCCTAAAATAATTTTCAAGTGATTGGAAGTATAATTTTCCATGGTCTGATCCCCATGGACTTAAGATGCTTTCAGAAGCTCTCTCTGGATGAGGCATTAAACCTACAACATTGCCTTCTAAATTGCAAATTCCTGCAATGTTTTCAATTGAACCATTAGGATTTCCTTCCGCTGTTATTTTACCATCATCAGAAACATAACGCCAAACTACTTGGTCGTTTTCATTTAGTTCTTTGAGTCCTTTTTCATCAAGAAAGTATCTGCCTTCTCCATGAGCAATTGGCACTTTCCAGATATCACCTTTCTTAGCAACATTTGTTGCAGCACTTCTTGTTGTTTCAACACGCAAATTTGTCCATTTACAACTGAAACGTAAGGTATCATTACCAATTAAGGCTCCAGTGAGCAATCCTGATTCAACAAGGATTTGGAAACCATTACAAATTCCAAAAACTGGGAATCCTTCCTTTGCTAATTCTTTCACTTTGTCCATTACAGGTGTATAAGCTGCAATTATTCCTGCCCTGAGATGATCTCCATAGGTAAATCCTCCTGGTAAGAAAATCGCATCATAACTTTCAAGATGCTTTTGTGCCTCTTTATACCAAACAAGATCTACTTCCCATCCCATGACATCTTTCATGGCGTATACAAGATCACGATCACACGTTGATCCAGAAAATTGAACTACTATTACTCGCATTGGCATTATGTGTTCACCTTATTTACAAAGCAAGTTTATTTTACCATCTTGATTGTACAAACATGAGCAACCGGATTGTATATCCGAAGTTCATTTACCATATTCCAGCAGATGTCCTCTGCTTCTTTTTCATTTTTGGCTTCTAAAGTGATTTTCAAAATTTTCCCGCTACGAACAGAAGAAACCATGTCATAACCATGTTTAATCATTAGGTCACGCATAATTGTTTCTCCCTCAGGATCACGCGCGTTCTTCTTCCCCTCTATAATTACTTCAGCGTTAAATTTTGCCATAATTTTAAAACCGCCTAAGATTCTTCGAGTGGCTGTGTTTCCACAAGTTGCGATGAGTTAAAAATGTTGCTTATAACATTGTTAAATATGAAAATGAAAAGAAAAAGAAAAAAAAGTGAAAGAGATTAGTTCTCTTTCGGCTTGACGAAATTACCAGCATCTGCCATGATATAAATTGTACCTTCAGGTTTCGCTTCTAAAAAGATCTTAACATAGTTTCGTATGGTTTCTTGCAATGTACCTTTGATTTCTATTGGATTTATTCTGAAGGTTTCCTTTAGTTCTTTATGATTCATTTCGGTAATCATATCAATTTGGTTATCTTTTAGTATTCGTAACAAATCTACTGGTTTTTGGTTGCCAATTCTAAAGGTTTCTTCGGTGCATTTGTTCTCAACTACCCAGGTTAGAGCAGTATCGAGATCCATTTCTTTTATTGCGATCATGGTATCATGATAGGCTTGATTGCCTACCCCATCCTGTGCTTTTGCTAAAAGTAAGATTTTACCACCTTTCTTAGCAGCATTCCAAGCAGCATGTACTCCTTTTCCTGCTTGATATAAATTCAAACCAAGTTCACCTGTAGTAACAATAACCAAGTCAGCAGGCTTGTCAACATCAATAATTCTTAATGGTTTCAGTAATCCTCCAGCCATTTCATGAAGAGAAATAATGTTTCCCGCATTTATCTGTACAATTTTCTTTTCGTGAAGAATAGCATCAATACAAAAGACTGCTTTGGTCTTCATAACAGTTTGAACCATTTCCTTCATGTCTTGGATAACTGGGTTTCCTTCGGTATTTCCTAATCGGCATTCGGCTTTGAAACCAGTCTCTAAACTAAAGGCTTTAGGATGATTTCTGCTGATGGTTTCTCGTCCTGCAATTCCTGGAAAGAATTGTTTCACAGTTCCAGCTATACCAGCAAAATAATGGTATTCGGAATCTGTCATAGCTATGATTATACATGAATCTAAAGCGAGTTCATTAAGAAAGATTGGTGTTCCTCTACTTGAGGTTCCAATTTCCTTTACTCCTTCATCACAATTATGTGCCACAACGTGATCTTTGTATTTATTCCAGATTTCTGTTCCTAAAATCTTTTTCTCAACTTCTGCTGGAGTTGGTGGGCGATGAGTGCCACTGGCTACTAGTATTTTTAGGTCTTCGGCTGCAACTCCATACTCTATGATTTTTGGAAAGAGAATTGGTAATAAAATACGAGTATGTATGTTTGGTCTTGTGTTATCATCTACCAAGATGATTACAGCTTTCCCTTTTGAGTAATTCTTCTCAACTACTTCTTTAAGTGCTGGGCTGTCAATTGGCTTATCTAATACCTCATAGAGTTTTTCCTCAATTGCAACAATTTCTGGAAAATCTCCCTTTATCTCGAGATACTTAGCATTAGCGTTCTTTGGAATGAAACCATTGATTTCATCTTCTCCATAATCTATAGGTGTGTCCATATATTCTGCCATTTAGTACCATCCAATGGGTTATATTTGAGTATGAGATGTTTGCATTTGTTAATTATTATGTCTTTTGATAATTTTTGTTTGAATTTTCATGCTCTTTTGCTACAAAATTTTTAAACTCATATGCAAAGTATCCACTACTTGATATCTATAACTAATTATTGTATTAGCTTGCATAAAAAGAGAAGATCTTGATGAGTACACTAAAATTATGTTCTGTATCTGAGATCCCTGATAATGATGTTAAAACCTTTAAGATTGAAGGCAAGGATATTGCCGTATTCAAAATTGAAGGAGAATTTTACGCAATAGATAGATTATGCACACATCTCAAGGGAAATCTAGC
>DAOVHJ010000013.1 GCA_030671945.1 Candidatus Heimdallarchaeota archaeon | reverse complement strand
CCTTTGCGTTGTGGAGCGGGTCTTGATTCTTTTGCAATAAATCCCGATGGTTCAATTTCTGTCTGTCCAATCTCTCCTGAATTTAACTTCTCAATAGTTGGTGATATTAAAACTAGTACTCCGAAATCAATAAGAAATTCTATGAGAGTAACAGATCCTTGTCCCTCTTGTAACATATTTGGATTCTGTGGTGGTCGTTGCTTATTTATTAATCAAACAAAGCTATGGGGAGCAGAAGCTTTCAAGAAAGTTTGCGGGACAGTTGAGCATATGGTTTCAGAACTCAAGTCTATAAAAGACGAGGTTCAATTATTAATTGAGAAAGGAATAATTTCAAAAACTGAATTTGATTATCCAAGTTTCAATAACGGGTGTGAAATAATACCTTAAGAAATGGCGTTAAATCTTTGATACCAGCTCTTTAGCCCATTTACTAACAGCTTTTGCATCTTCTTCTTTTGCTTTTATGAGTGGTTGGCTGAAATCGATTTCACCGATAATCTCGTTTCCTTTCAATTTTTTCTTCATGATTTTGAAAGTCTTACCTTTCTTAGTCATTCGACAACAGAAAAGACCTATTTTCTTACCTGAAAGTTTTACTTGCGAGAGAAAGGATCTCATTGTCGGAGTGTAACTCAAAGACCAAGTTGGGGTTCCTAGAAAGAGTACATCATAATCCTCAGGATTCTTATCAAAGGGTAATAGTTTTGGTTTAAAACCAAAGACTACTTGAGCCCCACCAATAGGATACTTGAAGAATCCTTTCGTCTTGATTTCTTTAGTTGGTTTTAACTCTAATAAATCGGCTTTCAATTCTTTAGCAATAGCTTCTGCTACAAACTTTGTATTCCCTTCAAATGAATAAAATGCAACAAGTATTTTCATAAGTTACACCAAATAACTATCAAATTACTGTAACGCAATCTACCTAAATTAAATATTTTTCCACTAAAGATTAATTCCAATTTCAGTTAAAATAGCTCTTGCCAAATTTATTTGTTCGGTTTTTGTTTTCAAAGAAATATTTGAACAAATAGCTTTTATTCCTAAATCTTGAATGCTTTCTCTAAGCTCAGAGTCATTCGTACTAATTACAAAAACATCCAAGAATTCTTTGTATAATTTTGCAATACCAAGCGATGTTGCTTCATAACCCAATTCTTTCAGTAAACGGGCAGCAGGACCACTAAATGCTTTTCCACTATCAAGTGGAGATACTGCAATTACTTTTGCTTTGGATTTAATTAATGCGTTCTTAATCTCTGGTAGAGCTAACATTGGACCGACACTAGTAATCGGATTGCTTGGGCCTAGAATAATTGCATTAGCATTTTTTATTGCCCTAATTGCTTCTTTAGTTGCTTTAGCTTTTTCACTTCCTTCATAATGAACTGCTTTTACAGGAATTTTTTCTCTAAATTTCACAGTATATTCTTGGAATGATAATCTCTCATTCTTTTCATTCACCATTGTTGTTTTTACTGGATCATCTGTCATTGGAACAATTTTAGCTGTTATCTCCAACTTTGTACAGCTCTCATTAATTGCTTCAGTCAATGTATAACCACTTGATAATAATCTATTTCTCGCCAAATGAAGTGCTAAATCTTTGTCTCCCAATTGGAACCAAGTTGGTTCTTTCATCATACCTAATTGCTGTAAAGTATTGTATGTTTCATCTTCTACCCCCCAAAATTTCTCTAAATCCAGCTGATTTGAAAATAAGTAGATTAAGGAATCAATATCAGGTGAAACTAATAAACCAAAGAAAGTATCATCATCCCCAGTATTTCCAATTATTGTTAACAAATTGTCATCAAGTAATTCTCTAACACCAAGTAAAAGCTTAGGTGTGCCAGTTCCACCAGATAGTAAAGTTATAGATACTTGCGGTTTCCCTTTCATTTCCATCCGTCCAGATAATGATAATCTCCATTTATTTTAAATTCATCTTAAAAGTTATTAATCCATTCAAAGACAAATGTGAAGTAGTAAATTAATACCACTTTATAATAGGGTGTGGAATATAGATGAATGCATCAGACAGCAACGAATTAAAAACAGAAGATACATCAACATCTACAGTAATTGAGTTAAAACCACATGAATTGGAACAAATCTCAAAGAAGAAAGAGGGTAAAATACTCTCTACATTACGCCAAATTTTCAGAGCTATATTTTCTTGGGAAGCAATTCATTTAATGCTTTCCCATCATCCTTTCTGTGAGGTTTTTGATCCTCATGTTTTCAAAATTGGCAAGCTAAGATTATGTAGAGGTTGTTTCTTGAGCTATCCCCCACTCTATGCTTTGGTATCAATTTTTATTTTTTGGGAAGCTGCTCGAGAGTTTTTCTTACTTGAAGCTATATCCATTATGGATAATCTTTGGTGGTTTGTTATTGGATTTGGTATCTTGACTTTTGGCGCTAGGTGGTTAGGGCGATATTCTCTTTTCATTAAAGATATAGCGAAATTCTCTCGTGGGGCTTGGACTGGTTTCTTAGTGATGGTTATAATCTCTCAACACTGGGGATTCAAAATAGGGGCAATTCTAATAGTCATAGGAGGAATGACTTACTTAAGTTTACATAGAGGAAAAGACATGGAACGAACATGCGATGAATGTGAATGGCACTCTGATTTTAATTCCTGTCCAGGATGGGAAGGTATGTCTGATAAACTATTCCAAACAGTTCCTCCAATTACAGAAAGTAATCCACCTGTGATGCCAGAACAAGAAAAACAAGACACTGAATGATTGGATTTTTTTTACTTAGAAAGATCGTCTTTACCAGTTCTTAGAGCCCATTCCAATAATTCCCTTCTCTTTAATTCATTTGCATAAATGCCTTCTATTTTCAGAAATTTATTTTCACTATCTCCAGTAACGTCCTCATGCTCTTCACTTTTCTTTCTTGCATCCCAAAGAGCCTTGCGAAGATCAGTATTACTCATTCGTTTAGCTTTACGAGTTAATCGTTTCACAAAAAATCTCCTGGAAAAATCATTGTGAGTAGCATTCATTTTGGTATAATCCTTTTCTTCTTAGAAACAGTGATTTTCACCATTTAATTATTTTATTCATGACAAAATCAGGAAAACTACTCCATAAACATCATTTTAACCTTATCAAAAAATCTTAATAAACTCACAAAAGATATCACTAGTAAGCCTTATAAATGATATATAAGCAAATTGCAAATTCGAATTATTTGTCGAATTTTGAATTTTTTTTGCTGACAAAACTTTTTTAAGGGGCAATGTAAACTAATTAGTTTAGCATCTAAACCTTCATGGTTTAGAGCCTATGATTCAGAAGGATCATAGAACCAAAATTATTAGGTTGAACCAAAATTTTTGGTGATCACCCGATGAAAGTGAACAAAGTTAAAACAACCCTTCTTGTAGGTGTTATAATGACACTTTTTGTAGCTAGTGCTATGGCTGTCAATCCAACAAAGACTGACGCTATTGATCCATTTTTCACACTAGTTTTCAAGACAAATGGTGGAGGAGTAAGACCAGATTATGGAAACTTCCTCAAACAACACTGTGCAAGAATTGGTATTAACATAGATGTTATTGTACAGGACTGGCCCACATTTGTAGGCGAATTGATCGCCTTCAGAGACTTTGACGTTTGTTACGTCGGTCTTAGTGGTGGCGGTGCAGACCCAGACTTTACTGGTGTCTACGATGAAAACGGTTCATTGAACTTGTTCGGTTATCATACCAGCATGGACTGGAATGACGACCTTGGAACAGGTGAAAACGAATGGTACATGGTACAAGGTAATTTGATTATGCCTCCTGACTCAGAAGAACGTGTACAACACTATTGGGCATGGCAACAATACTTTATGGATAAAATATGTCCAATGGCTCCAACATACTCCCCAAGAGCATACACTGCTCTCTGGGCAACCCTAGACGGATATAACTATACAAATGGTATCCTACAATCTTGGGGTTTGATGGACTGGACCACAGCTCACACTGGGCAAGTAAGCACAAATGAGTTAGTCATTAGAGACGCTGCTTGGTCAGATCTTAATCCATTGTTCCAAGATGATACTTCTTCAAGTTTCATCAGCAGTGCAACTATGGATCCATTGATCTGGTACGATGCTGATCTAACAGTTTGGCCACACTTAGCAGAAAGCTACACCATGATCAACGATACTTGGATGAGAATCGTCATAAGACAAGGTATTGAATGGCCAGATAGAGGTTTATTCATCAATCAAGTCTTCGATGTTGATGACGTTTACTTCACTCTTTATGCTTGGGCTGAAGTATCTAACGACCAGCACTTATGGTCATGGGTCAAAGATATGGTAAAACTCGATCAATATACTTTAGACTTATTCATTGATGGAGACCCATCAACAGAAGCAAACGATCCATACGCTCCGTTCCTACCATCACTTAGCACTCGAATACTCCCAGAACACTACTTGAATCAAACTCAATTAGCTGACGGAATGACCCCTGATATTACTCACCCATCATGGAATACATTCGCTACAGATTGTTTTGGAACTGGTGTTTTCGAGATCAGTGGCTTCACTGAAGGAGTAGAAACAGTACTCTCAGTAAATACCGATAGCTGGAGATTAGACCCAGTAGTTACAGCAGATCCCGCATTGGATTGGGCTACCAGATTCGGTTACGGTTCTGGATGGGCTGGTATGAATAATATGGTAATCAGAATTATACCTGACCAACAAACCGCACTCCTAGAATTCGAAGCTGGAAAAATTGATATTGTAGGCATAACCTGGAACCCAGACAAGAGAGACGAATTAATTGCAGATCCAGACTTCGATGTACAAGATGACACTACATACAGTTTTGGTTTCTTCGGACATAACATGAGAGAAGTACGACCCGTTATTGGTAATCGTGATCCCGCTCCAGGCGATCCATCATTATCAATTGGTTTGTGCATTAGAAAAGCAATCAACTATGCTCTTGACAGATTTGAAATAAACAACGTTATTCACAGAGGCGAATACGCTATCAGTGATACTCCACTTTATCCAAAGATGGGTATTTGGAATAATCCAAACATCATTCGCTACAACTTCGACATTGACAAAGCAAGAGAATATATGACAAAAGCTGGTTACGATTTAGGATGGACTCCAACAACTCCTGGTTTCACCATGTTAGTTGCTTTCACCTCAATCATGGCTATCGCTACAATCACATATCTCATCGTTAAGAAACGAAAATAATCAATCTGTAAATCTATGCAGTGGGGTAACCTACTGCAAATATCTCTTTTTTTTCTAATTTTAACCTCATTTGACTTGCTAAATCATGTTTTATTGTAGAATAAGAAAGATTTAAAACTAGATAGTACAAACAAGGAAAACGTTGAAACTCAACATAGCCCCGATGGTGTAGTTCGGCCAAGCATCGCAGCCTTTCGAGTTGTGGACTCGGGTTCAAATCCCGGTCGGGGCACCACTCTTTATCCAGAAGCTTTTTTTGTATGAAGTTGTATTATTTCTCGGTGCAAATTATTGTCTGTAAAGGAAATTTATCCAGTCAAATTTAAAATTAATGGTGTTGGGGAAGTGAAAGGTGAGTTATATCGAGTAAAGGCTCCCCATTCAGTTGAAAGCATCTGGTATGCATTGCCATTAAGTGGTCGTTTAATAGTGCAGAATAATGCTCAAGCTAATTTCTTAATTGATATCCAAGTAAAATCCGAGCGTCCAACCTTTGATGTTGAACCTGGAGATATCGCTTATTGGCCTATGAGCAAAGCAATATGTGTATTTTGGGAGAAAATACGACCATACTCAGAAGTTAATATAATAGGTAAAATCACTGGGGATTTGGAATTATTCAAGACTATGAAAAATCTAACTCGAGTGGTCCTTGAGAAAGATGAATAATTAATAATCTAATTTCTTCAAATTACTCTTCCAAACTGCTAATCCGCAGTTCTTGCATTCTATTTTTTGTTTATATTCCTCTCTTGACCAATATAATTTGAGAGTAAGAGTACAATTGCATTTACCACACTTTTCTTTTAACTCGCTAGTTTCCATTAAAATAAGATCTTCATCTTTTACGTCAGAGTCTTTCGTAAACATTGTTAATTTCCTGCCATATAGCAAACTGAGTAAACATCAAATAAATAAGATATTTTAGATTACAATAAATGTGAAATGAAACATTAATTCAATTACAGGAACAATGTTTCAGTAGATAACGCTACACAGCCATTTTGAGTCATTTCAAAAGGTCTTCGAACTAATTCATGGTCAATTCCCCTCATCTTTCTGATGTAAATACTTCTGACTAATCTTTGATTTACCTCTTGAATATCAAGAACTATTACACCAGAAGCCATGAATTCTTCAACACCATAACGGGAAATTTCACCGCTTTGAGACATCTCACTGGTAACTAAGGTAGTGCATTTGAGACTCGACATCACTGCACTAAGCTTTAAGATTTCTCTTCGAATTCGCATTTCACTTTCCAGAGATAAAGCAAGAGCTGTTAAAGAATCAATGACTACTCTTTCAGCACCAAGTTCATCAATTAATGCGATAAGCGTTGTTAGAAGATCATCAATTTCTAATCGTATACTATACTTCTCTTTTGAAGCAACACCTGCGCGCATGGAGAAACCATCAACAAGTGCAAGAAGATTCTCTTTTTCCAAGTTTTCCAATTTCCAACCATAACTTGCGAAGTTTTGTCTCACAGTTTTGGGATTTTCATCAAAGGTAACGTAAATCCCTGGATCGCCATATTCTACGACACCACGATAGATAAACTGAGTCGCGAGTGTGGTTTTCCCTGCACCAGCTGGTCCACTTAATAGTATAGTTCTACCTTTTGGTAATCCCCCATTTAACATTTTATCTAATCCAGGTATCCCAGTTTTTACTCTGGCAATTTGACTCATCTTTCTAGCTCCAACATTCTTAACGTTCACTGACATAAAATTCTTATGTTTTGTAATAATTTCAACAAATTATCTCTGTTCCTATAAACTCTTTTCCTTCTAATAGATTTTCTATACGGTCATGAATCAAACCATTGAGTACATAAGCCTTAATGTTTTTCCTTTGAAGAATTCTTGGTGTATTGTTATCTAGAGGACTTGTTTTCAATTCGAGTAATTTTTGTATAGTTATCTTCTTAACTAATTTTTCTTTAACAATTATTCCATCAATATCTTTGAGAAAAACTATTTTCTTAGCTTTAATCTTTAAAGCAATTTCAGTAGCGATAGCATCACTTGTGGAATTCCAAGTTTTCTCTAAATCACTCTCTGTTCTCATATATTTCATAACTCTGAGGATCGGTAATTTATCTAAAATTAATGATTCAAAACCCTTAGAAGAGAAATCATGTAAATTTGAGTTAGGAATAAATTTCAGTAATAAACTAGCATGTTGCTCCATAGCTTGTATAGCCATCCAATGTGCTTGTTCATCATCTAAACTATATTTCTCTTGTGTTTCGCGAACAAACTCTGCAAAAAGCCCACCACCGGGAATTATTGCGAAATTCTGTCTGCGGTCAAATAGTGAAGATAGAGTTTTTCCCAATTGCACAATTTGTTTGAGGGTTCCTCTTTCAGTAATCGATCCGCCAAGTTTTATAATTGTATCAATTTTCATTCAGAGCTTCCCTCTGTTTCAAAGAACTTTTTTGAATATAGAACTGCCACTGCGAAAGCACAAAAAGAGTTCAAAGATGATTCATCTAATATATCATCAGTGATAATTTGCTCATAAATACCATTCATTCGAAGCAAAGAAATCCCAATTGTTTTAGCACCTGAACCAATGAGTATTATTTCTGGATTTAATTCATACATTACTCTGAACCTAGTTAAGCCATGATTCAAAGCATCTGATAGTTTCTCAAATTGCTTTTCTTTTATTTGTTTTGCAATATCCATTATATCATTGTGCGCAAGCTGGTTAATATCAGAACAAACTACTCTCGCTAACCTTGCTTTTGCATTTTCTTTACTAACGGATTTACCATCTGCAGTTTCCCCTGTAAACTCATCCTCAGAGATTAATCCTAAAAGTAAATATACATCTCCTGTTGTTGCGAAAAGCTCACTTGCTAAAGGTACAATTTCATTTCTCACTTTAACTTCCTGAATTATAGCAACAACATTTGTTCGAATTAAACCGGAATATACCAATTCCTTGTTAGTTAAACGTTCAAGATCATTTTTTCCTTGTGCAACTATTTTTCCATTGAATATTGGAGTAAAGTCCGTTGTTGTAGAACCAATATCAATAACTAATGCATTTTGATGTTTTATTCCCAAATAGAGTGCTGATGCAACCCAATTCGTGGCAGCAACATTAAGCCAATTTTCTCCAGCTTCTTGTGTAGGTAGAAAATGACCGTTTACATCGAGAATAAGCGGTGAGTTCTTTTCATTACCAGACTGAAAACACTCCTCAACAAATCCGCAAATGGATTTTATTCCTTCCTTTTTTGTTTGAAAACAATCAGCAAGTTCTGCTGTTGTAACAAAAACCACTTGATCTATTGAACCAAATTCTTCTATTAATTTACTCCTTAGTGTCTCAAGAAATTCTGGGAAGGATGTATGATCTTTCCAAATTGGAAAATAATCAGAGCTAGAACTAAGTAATTCGATTTTCTCATTCTGAACCTCAATTAAAGCATGTTTAGTATTTGCTCCACCAATATCCAAACCAAGAATTTTAACCATATTTTTCATTTCCTACTAAATGTAAAACGAAATCCGAATAATCTTAAATTCAAACATCTGACAAATTAATTCATAATTAAATATTCTTAACCTCAACTCTTTAGTAAATGTTTTTAATCTTTGCTGATAAAATCTCATTTGAATATAATGTCTACAGATAGCTCAGAAGTAATTGGTATCATCCTTGATATGACGGATAAAGAATGCCCTAAAGTGCTTTTTGAGCTTAATGTATCTATCAAGAAAATCAAAGTCGGTGAAATTCTCAAACTAATAACTAATAGACCCAAATCTCTAAAGAATATACCAAAATGGTGTTTAAGTAATAATCAGGAGCTCTTTCTAATGGACACCAGTAATGGGAAGTATTTATTTTATATAAAAAGAACGCAATGAATAACCTAGAAGTACTGTGGAGTGAAAAAAATGAGCTATCGTTTAGTTCAAGGAGAATTATCCTTTAAATTTGCAGCAGCACATTTTGTTCTAGGAGACACAGGGTGTGAACGATTACATGGTCACAATTATTTAGTTGAAGTACAGATCTACGGAGAACAAGATGAAGCCAAGAATCTAGTTATTGATTTCTTAGAATTGAAACCGTTTGTAAGAAAATTCGTAGAAGAGCTTGATCACAAAATACTGTTGCCAACTGAAAACCCCCATCTTACAATAACTAAAAAGAAAAATGAGTTGTTTGTTAATTTCATCCCAAAAAATAAGGATTATATTTTTCCAGAAAGCGATGTTTCCTTGCTGCCGATTAAAAACACAACCGTTGAGGAATTTGCACGATTGTTATCCTCCAAACTAATTCCCCTGTTTAGTAAACACCCAAATATTGATGCTATAGAAGTAGGAGTTTTCGAATATAAAGGACAGGGTTGTTGGATGAAGAGAACTAGAGATACTATTTAGTCTTTTTTTGATTCAGAAGCCCCTCAAATCCACTCAAAGTAATTTTAGGTATATTTTCTATTTCCTCACCTTGAATTAAGAAATTGTAAAATTTGATAGATGAGAACAAATTAGGGAGCTGAGAGAGAAGATTCTTTGCTATAGTGAACTTGATTAGCTTCCTCTCTGAAGCTTGAAAATCTTCATTTTTACTTTCTGGTTTGGAGAATTTCCCGACAATTTCACCAAAATCAAAGCCAATCAAAATTACTATTTCTGCTTGCATATTTGCTGTTAGATAAGCAGCTCGATCCCCATCTGTAAATCCTCCCAGATTTTTTACTTTGAAAGTCTCCTTTGTTTGGGTTGTCCCAATAATGCCTTCTTTTGGTATTATATCAGTAATTTCGTTAATTTTTGAAATATTATCTCCATGAGCATGGACAACTACTATTGAACCATTCTCTAAACTCTTTCTTGTAGCTGCTATACTTCCATCTAAATCAGTAATAATGACATCAATGTCAATTCCAAATTTAAGCAGTGCTTTTGTCGCTCCATCAATAGCAACAATAACTACTTCCCTTCTGAAATTTTTCACCAAAGTGAGTAACTGCTCAATAGAGCTTTCAAGAGACGGTCCTGGGCCAAATAAAAGAACAATCTTGTGTTTTATGGTTGATTTTAATTTCCTAAACGTTTTTCGCACGGCCAGATAAGATAATCTCGAATGTAAAACATGTGTTGCTATCAGATCTATTTTTGGATCAATACTAAGCATTGAACAAATTTGTTTGTAATCTTTTTTTCTTAACTGCTTGTATTGCCTCATAAGTCATCAGACCAATTGCTTACAGTAACTATTATTTCTTTACTTATTAAAAATAATACTCAAATAAATTATTATTAGGTAATCTATTATTTAAATGGGATATACATGTCACATACAAATCTTCCCTTTCAAAGTGAAATTATCTATGAAGCAATTATTACTACATATGACCAACAGAATCAACCAAATGCTGCTCCAATGGGCTTCTCGATTACTAAAGATAAACAAGTAATAATTCGTCCTTTCAAAGAATCAGATACGTACAAAAATCTACAGCATCAAAAGAAATGCATAGTAAATATCACGAATGATCCAGCTTTATTTGTGAAAAGTACTTTGTTCCAAGATTTGTTAACAGATGAATTTTATATTAAATCCAAAATAATTAGTGCTCCAATTCTGAAAGCTTGTAAAGGGAATTATATTGCACTAAAAGTCAAAAAAGAAATTGGAGAAGAAGAGAGGGGAATATTCTATTGTGAAATCATCAAAGTAGAACTAAGTAGAGAAAGCATTCAACCACATACCCGAGCTTTCTCGTCTTTGATTGAAATTTTAATTCATACTACTCGAGTAATTCATTTTTCCAAGACAAGTGGGCTACTTGATCCGAAAGTCAAGCAATTAAGAGAATTTATTGAACACCACTCGCAGATAATATCTCGAGTAACAAATAAAGACTCACAGTTTCAGAAATATGTTGAAAAAATTCAAGAGAAAATAATCCAAAAAGTAAGGGAATAACAAAACAAGTTAGGATGAGGATTTTGGAATCTGAGAATATATCATATCCAATTGAAGGATTTTTCATAAAATCAGTTGATGATCTAATTTTCGATGTTAAAGGATTATCTCATCCTCAAGATAGGATTATTTCATTTGTTAGATATGTGCCTGCAAAATTCTACGAGAATACTCAAAAAAGTTTTACAAAAGGCTACTACAAGGTATACGATTTATTAGAAAGATATGCTTTTTTACATCAGAACTTTCCTCAATATATTTACGAAGATCCAATGGGTCGAGGTTTATTACAAGCAGTAGCAAAAAAGGATATTATTGAAATTTATAATCCTGTCCAAAAACTCCAACAAATCACTAGAACAGAAAGAGAAGAACTTGACTCATTAGAAAAACTAGCTCAAGAATTAACAAACAAAATAGTGGAACAATGTGATATTGATTCAAAATATTTTGGCATAACTGGTTCAATAATGATAGATTTACATGGTAAGAATTCAGATGTGGATTTAGTTGTATATGGAAAAAGAGATAGTACTAAAGTCTATCAGGGGATGAGTTATATTTTTGAAAATTACGACTACATATCGCAGTATACAAATAACGAATTGAAGACTTTATGGAAAGATAGAGGACAAGAAGATCAAATAGATTTTGAATCATTTCTCATAAGTGAGAAGAAAAAGCGATTGCAAGGAACAATATCCAATATAGATTTCTATATTCGACTCGTTTTACTCCCTGCTGAATATTATGAACCATATGATCAGACTAAGATTACTTCTCTAGGTGAATTTGAAATCGAGGCTAATATAGAGAATGATGACTATTCGATTTTCACCCCATGCATTTACCATCTCAAAGATGTTATATTAAAAGATGAGAAAATGAAAGAGTTATCACCACCAGATAGAATCTTTTCAGTTCGTGGTCGTTACTGTGATATTGCGAAAACAGGAGATAGAATTACTGCAAAAGGAAAATTAGAGCAAGTAAAAATCACTAATCAGAAAGAGTATTTTCAATTAACATTAGGCACTAGTAAAAATGAATTCATGAAGAAAATACCGTAATTTCAACATTTTACTGTTCTTTGGACACGTATTTATATTGTTATGTGACCTAGATTTTTAAAGAATAATATAAACTATAAGAAAATAAGGAGTCTCTACTATGACAATAAAAATCGTTCAAGGAACACCAAAGAAGCTTTACAAAGATGTTTCACCCATTGTGAAGGATTGCTTCGAAGGTGTTTGGACAGAAAAAGACTTGTTACAATTATTAGATTTACCACACGAAAATAATCTCTTTCTGGTAGCATACAATGAAGACAAACCCGTTGGATATGCTTTTGTTGTTGCAGATTTTGATGAATCTGTAGATACAAAAATCGCAACTATCCAAGAAATAGGTGTTCTTCCAGAATTCCGCGAATCCGAAATCGCAGAAGATTTCCTTGACAAAGCCATTCAATTTTCTAAAGTTACTAAAGCAGAATATCTCGAGCAAGTAGTGTCCACAATAGATCAATGGTTAATCCCAGCTTTCGTAAAGAAAAATCTCAAACCAAGTGAAATAAAAGCTGATAGAGAAATTTCCTCCTTTAACGAAGCGAAATTAATTCTTACTAACATTAAGAAGAATCCTAAAATCACTGTCTTGATGAATCAATTATTCTTCGAGGATAATGATGATCTAGAGACTCACATAGTTGAAAACGAAGCGGATTTCGAACTTATCAAAAGAAATGATCCAATTGCTTTTGGGTCAATTATATCAATAGACAAGGCAGATGATTTAGAAAACACCCTTAATGAATTAAAGAAACTAGATGTTGAATGGGATGAAATTGGTATAACATTCAATTATATGTTATAAACCAAACATTGTATTTTCATTCAATTTCATTTTCTAATCTTTGAATGGTTTTCCAATAAACTCGTACAATTTTCTTTGGCCAAGAATGATTTTTCCTGTAATATTGTTTCAACCAATTTATGGTTTTTTTATCATTCGTACTACCCGAACCAAAATTTCCGTATTCTGTTCTGATTTTTCTTAATTCTTCTAAAGAAGCATTTCTAGCTAAGACTGAACCTGCTCCAACTGCTATGAATTCTTTCTCTGCTCTTGGTTTTACAATTAGTTTGATATTTTTGGTTGAATTTTCCCCTTTTAGTAATGATCGCAGTTTGCTTACTGCTTGAAAATTATCAACTTGGTATTCTGAGATCACAGGCAATTTCTTAGCAATATCTTCAATGGCTCGAAAGAACGCATATGCTTCCGCTTCGTCCATTGACATTCCATCTTTATTGTAATTTGTTAGTACCTCTGCTGAGAGAGTTTTAATGCTCCAAGCGAGAGATTCCTTTTTAATTAATTCTGCATGAGCGCTGATTTTGTTGTGGGAAGAATAATTCTTACTATCTTTTATCCCAATTCTTTCAAATTTCTGTTTTATGGAATCGTCTATGGCACAAGCTCCAATTGTCATTGGGCCTATAATCAATCCTCTTCCAGCTTCATCTGCCCCAACGACGATTTTTCCTTTCTTTTCCATAATATCATCAACCATTTTTTCTTAATTTCGCAATGAACTGCCCAGGTGTGTCATGCACATCCGGATAGAAATATTGTAGATATTCTGATCCTGGGAATCTAGCTGAGCATTTCACTCCAAAGAACAATTCTTGTTTCTCTATGGTAAAATTTAGTTCTTCAATAGCAAATTGAATATTGCCTTCGTTTTCTGCTGGATCTAAACTATTTGTTGTATAAAATAGCGTTCCACCAGGTTTTAGCAACCTTGCAGCATGTATTAAGTATCTTCTTTGTCTCCTAGAAAATTCGATTATTTGGTTCTCTCTAATCATCTCAAAGATTTTAGGTCTCAAACCCATATCGGAAGACGGGGGATTAGCTATTATCAAGTCAAAGGTCTCTTCTTTATTATACTTCTTTGCAAACGCGCTAAAATTCAGACTTTCCCGAACAATAGGGGCTTTATACATTCTTAATCGCTTAATGTTCTCATTGAATTTTGTTAATTTATGAGCTGTACTTCTTTGAGCAACAATTTTCGAATCTTTTACTTCAGAATTCCTTTGCCAAATATGTGTTAAAATTTCTCCAATATCAGAGTTCATATCTAATATGCGATCTTTTGCCTTAAGCTTCACAGAGGAACCTATGAGCATACTAGGGATTGACTGAGGAATGAATT
The DNA here is from genome assembly GCA_030671945.1 of Candidatus Heimdallarchaeota archaeon. Lineage (GTDB taxonomy): Archaea > Asgardarchaeota > Heimdallarchaeia > JABLTI01 > JABLTI01 > JABLTI01. Next base: position 1,347 of record DAOVHJ010000013.1, on the reverse strand, counting down.
GCCCACGAAGGTATTCCTTCAATCCATTTATACTTGGTATTTTATACATGCTTTCAGTGATTTTTATCGCAATACCTTTTTTCTTTTCCTCAAGTTCATTCATATTCATCATTAATATTCCATTGCCTACTACATCTCCCTTTTTATCGAGCAATGAAATCTCATCACCAATATTAAGGTCATCAGTGTATTCAAAATCATTAGATCCTACTCCCACACCGATTAAGACGCTATTCAATGGTCTTTTATAATTCAAGGTAATCGTTTTCTTTTTTCTTGGGATTACTTCATTTTTAGAAATTTCAAGTAAAATAGCTTCTTCGAAGTCAGGATGTTGTTTTGCTATAATTTCTTTTTCATTTAATGTTTTGATTAATTTAGATGCTGTAGTTATTTGTGTGTTTACTCTTATTGGTAAGGATTGGGTGTGCTCTTTAAGACTAGCAATTAAAGCACTAGTTCTTTGTAGTCCATACGTAAAGCTTAAGCGTTTGATCAACTCAAAATTAAATTGGTATTTTTCAATGAGTTGCTCGATTTCTTCATTAATACTCAGAGTAATTCCCTTCATTTTTTTTCTTGAATTTTGTTCTACTAAATCTTTTCTAGTTTATTAAACATATCATGAATTTATAACAAAATGAGAAAAACGTAATTAAAAAATCTATTTGGTATACTTTTTAGTGTTGAAAGGTTCTTAGTAATTTGTATAGTTTGTATTGTTACCTTTCGGAGTGACAAATGGTGCCGGTGTTAAAGAAAGACAAATTCGCGAAATTAGTATCCTATTGTATAGGTAAATCAATACCAATGGATAATCCTTTGAGAAGAGTAGTAGAGGAAGAGGCTGCAAAGAAAAAATTTGTTCCATTAGGATCATTCTTTCTAAGAGGGTTAGACATGGATGGTGTCATTGCACTCACACTACCAAAGAAGGAATCCTCCGACGGATTAACTCATTACTTATTCGTTTGGTTTTCAAATGAAGATGTTTCTGTTTCAAGTGAAAAAGCAAATTCAACTTTACAAATAAAATCTGTAGATCCTATGCATTTCTCCTTAAGAGGTTCTCCTGAAACATTTGTCAAGGTTATGGGAGAAAGTTCAATGATTCAAAGTATCTTGGTTGACTTAGTTGATGATTTGAAATGCCTTGAAAGCTTTACAATTTACAATAAAGAAGGATCCCAAAAGGATGCCCAAGTAGAAATTCCTTCAGATTTAATAGGCACGAGATTTATAGTGCAAACTTTGGTTTCAGAAGAAGCTACCAGCCCAACTCATGGAAAATTTGAACGAATGGAAATAGCTCTGCCACAATTAATTGATTTAGCAAATTATTCAATT
>DAOVHJ010000003.1 GCA_030671945.1 Candidatus Heimdallarchaeota archaeon | reverse complement strand
ACACGTTATTCGAGTAATTCCATTTGGAAGATGGAGCAAGTACATAAAGAACTAGGATTAGAACTATTTGAAACAATGAAACTGCCACAAAATCCAGATGAAGAAGGATCAGTTGGTAACAGTCCTTGGCTACTATTCTATAATCATATAGGCAATCGAGATCCTACACTAAGCAAACTAAAGACTAAATATAATTTGAAGGTAGTCGGTTTTTCTGGGTGGGCTAAAAATCTTGAAAACTACAAATATAGAATGGGTGCAGATGCTGCTTTCACAATTAGTGACCATTCAGATTATAGTAGCTTATTAGAAATAGTGAAGAAAAGTGATCCTAACAAAATTTTCACTGTTTTTGGAAATGCTCAAGATTTAGCGAGAGACCTGCAAAAAGATGGCTTTAATGCTGTACCATTAAAAGAAGGACAATCTACATTGGATACTTTCTTTTAGAAGGGAAAAATTAGTCATCTTGAATTTCCAAATGCTCTCGAGCATAAATAATTAACCCTCTACGTTTTGCAAATTTCACTGCTGAATCACTAAATATGTTTGACACAATCATTCCTTTTCTGTCATTCAAATCATTTAAAATTCGTTCAAAACGTATGAGACGATCTACTCCTACAGCTCGTTTCCAATCAACAATTTTCACATATAATTGATTAATCTCCAGATCCGAGTTTGTTTTCAATATCATCTCAAAATGATGCTTTTTTCCACTTGTTCCGACTACATCAACTTCCCTTTGAATTACGAAATCCATACTTTTGAAAAATACCTTGGCTAACTCTAGTAAATCTTGTAACTCTTCATCGTTGTTTGGTAACACCTGTACGAGAGACCTCCTAATTCACCTGCAATATCTCATCACTAACAATACTACTATTTTAATTCTTGTTCTTTTACTTTTTCTCTTGAAATACGCGATTTTTCCATAAATTCTTCAAGATTTTGCATACCTGTTTCTCGTTGTTTGTTTTCTATTTCATGAATTGCTTTTACGAGAAAATTGTTGAGTGGTGCTTCTAAACTAACTTCTTTAGCTTTCTTTACTATATAACCATTTATGAAGTCAATCTCAGTTTTTCGTCCAGCTTTCAAGTCCCATAAGAGAGAAGATTTTATTGCTCCATGTCTTTTAATACTCACTTGTTTAATGATAGTACTTAGGAGCCCAAATTTCAGTCTTGTAAATAGGCTGTCTTTAGATCTGGCTTTGTATAGGAAAGATCGGAGATTTACGTTATCTACCTTTTCAAGAGTAATATTGTTTGCTTCGGCAATATGTATGCCTTCTCTTTTCGTATCACCCATTATTTGGGATAAGATCTTATGTTTATAGAGTTCACCTACTGTTAAATCAAATATTGCACTTAAGGGTGCAATTACAGAGTTTACTATTAGTTTACTCCACCTATACCCAACAATATTGTCAGTTAAAATAGTTGGTCTCCAAAGATCGAGTAAGGTTTTCATCTCAATTAATCTTTGATCATCAGAATTATTACCATCTTCAAATCCCAAGATAAAATCACCCGTTTTTGAGGTAATCCTAATATTCCCAGGTTCGGATTTAGTAGCTCCCCATCCAACTACCCCTGCAACAATTTGTTCTCGTGGGAGATATTTAGCCATAATATCTGTATTACCAAAACCATTTTGTAAACTATAAACGAGACTGTTAGGAGTTAATACTGATTTTATGTCCTTCATTACCTTATCAGTATCTAAATTTTTTACAACTACTAAGATATGCTTAAATTTCCGATCAAAATCTTTTATGTTATTCTCAATTGGTATTGTGAAAGGTTTCTCAAAACCATCTATTATCAATCCATTCTTCTTGATTGCATTGTAATGATCACCTTTTCTATTAACAAAACAGACATCTTTCTTTGCAGAATGAATAATTGCCCCAATTGTTCCGCCAATAGCACCTGCACCAATAATTAACACTTCTCCTGTTTGTATCGTCTTCATAGAAATTCTCCCCATGAAAGGAATTCTAAGTATTTGTATGTAATAAACCACTAATAAGCTATAAGCTATAAATCAGTAAATTTATTTCTTTCGCTAATAAAAGTAAAATCAATAAAAATAGCATCGTTTCCTTATTATTAAATACTGCAAAACTAAAAATTCAAAAACGATTTAAGACACTATAGAATTAGTTTGTAATGGAAGGTATAAATATGGATTTGGATTCCTCAAAAGATATTGAACAAGAAATTCATTTTGATAGAAAAATTAGCATTAAAAATATTTTAACTGAGGATATAGCACAGTTACATTTGAAAATCGCAGGAAACAAAATCTCTGCTGCGAGAATCGAAGGATCATTTGATAATTATCTTGAATATAATAAGCTTCTGAAAAGCAATTCATGGGAAAAAGGATTAAATGTTTCTCCTGATAATATCACTCTTTATCCATATCACCTTCAATTAGCTTATGTACAAACTTTTGAAAAATTACTACGAGATACCTTGATAGTTTCTAATAGAGCAAAATATCTACGAACAATCATTTTAGAATTAGAAAGAATTTCCTATCATCTCTCATTCATAGGTGTTTTAGGAAAGGGCGTCTCTTATCCCATTTTATTCTCTAAAGCAAATTCATTACGAAAAATTATTCTTGATTCCTTAAGTGAGATAACGAAATCTTCTGATAAGAAATCCTATATTAATTTTGGAGGGGTTTCTAAAGATATTGATGTAAAACTAAATAATAAATTACTTTCTGATTTAGAGATCATCAAGAAAAAAAGCTTGAAACTGCGAAAGATGATTTCCAGAAATTCCTTATTAAAAGGATTATTGCAAGATGTAGGATTTTTATCTCGAGATTCAGCTAAAAAATTATCTTTAGTAGGACCTATAGCCAGAGCCTCAGGTGTAACAGCTGATGTCAGAAGAACAGATCCTTATGCAGCTTATGAAGCAGTTCAATTTAATGTTCCAGTGTATGATTCTTGTGATCTCTACGGGGAAGTTATGGTTCGAGTTGATGAAATCATTGAATCTGTATTTATATTGAAACAACTTCTATCGAATCTTCCAAAAGGAAGTTTAAATCAGGAATTGACTCAAAATCAAATTCCAGCAAATAATTCTGTTATGCGTATTGAAACACCATCTGGAGAGCTCTTCAGTTTTGCAATAAGTAAGGAAGGTTCATCTACTGAAAAACCTGTAAATTATAGCTTGGTCTCTCCTATTAAGTTAAATATACAAGGAGTGCTTTCCCGACTTTCGGGCGAGTCGTATGATAATGTATTAACCATTTTAATATTAATAGGTGAAGGCTGGAACAGTTTCATTTAGGAGTTCCAAAAATTAGTAATCTACTCTTTTATTGGATGATTTTCTGAAGATTCACTATCAATTCTTGTAAATTTTTTAATTGATTGGACAAATTTTCTAAAGTTTTTACGATCAAAAATTAGGATAATTACTAGTTGAAGTGAGATTCCACCTACAATCCAATATACTGAACCCATCTCTCTTCCTGGCTCTTCAAATGAACTTGAAACAATATCTATGCTTTTCGTAATAACGAGTACTCCTTCCGCAACATTCGGAAAGCTACTTATTTGTTTCTCGTTTGAAATAGTAGTTCCGGAAACCAATAAACCATCAGTATACCCGTAAGAAAGCATAGTTTGGTTTTCGAATTCACCAAAATAAACATACTTTCCCAAGTAATCAGAAAAGATGAATTCTTCATATTGGGTAACATTCGAAAGTAAATTAGTTACATTACGTATTCCCTCAAACGTCGAGATAAGACTGTAGTTTGTAGCATAATAATTATTTGTTTTAACTGTGAGATTTTGCCCAATTGTAAGATTAGCTTTTGTCCAGAAAAATGCGGTGGTATTTATTGGATAATAAGTTGTGTTTGTTGAAGAAGAGATTTGATTGGTGTAGCTATTGATAGTAATATTATCTTTTGCTAAATTGAAGTAATCAGTAGAGTGTCTTTGAATAGATTGGTTTTCATTTATCATTAATTCCTCATAGGATGAATAAGTATAGTGTTGTTCTATGTAAAATTTTATTTCATCCTCTGTTACATTCATTACTTTTATTGCAATCCCCGTGATTTCTTCTATTGACCATCTCAAAGCAGTATAATTAACAGCTTCCAATGTTTGATTATTGTTTTTCTCCGAATACAGTCCTGTTATGTTTCCTTCGAAATTAAAATTATTAGCTTCTTCATAAGAAAAGATATCATCTATTTTAAAGAGATAATGATTTGCTGATGTAGTATCATCTAAGAGTTTCGCACCAGAAATCGAGTTAGTAAATATAATTAAAATGCAAAATATTACCGATAATAGAGTTCGATATATTTGTTTGTAATTTTTTTGCATGTCTTATTAGCTCCCACATTAGCAAATCCATTTATTGCGTCAAAAGATTTTTAGTATTTCTCAATTAATCATTTAATATTAAATATCCTTAGTATTAAAAGGGAAAAACTTGATTAAATTTCCTTCTATATAATGCAAAGGATAACTGATTGGAGAAGTGCTAGATGTTAGGTCCATGGTTTGAAATCGTAATATTCCCAGGATTTGTTTTTATAGTTATTCTAGCAATTATAAGTGAGCAAATAAATAGTCGACTTAATTCTCGCTTCTACTTCAGAACAGAAAAAATGCCAATGTTTATTCCAATTGTTGAAAACTTCAAGTTTTACATAAAAGGAGAGCAAGAAAGTATAAGTAGAAATTCTATTCTCCAAGGAATAATACTAGTCCTTATGGTAGCTTTACCATTATTTAGTTCCTTGCTACTACCCATCAATCTTTGGAGTTCATTTGAGAATCTCCAAATACCAAACTGGATTGGTGTTTATGGTGAGTATTCTGGTACAGGTGAAGGTATTGTTGGAGTTATTACTTTTGAAGGGGATCTCCTTTTTCTGTTTGGAATTATACTTTTTTTTGGTTTCCTCACATTTTTAGCTCAATACTTGAATAAACAGCATTTTGCGAAGGATTCGTTAACGAAAACTTTCAAATTTATGATTTTTGACATTCCATTATTATTTGTTTTAATTGGTCCAATTATCGCTAAGAGATCTTTAAGTTTAACAATTCTTGCAGAAGATATTCGTAGGATAGTAAATTCCAATTTAACTTTTGGATTAGTATTTTTACTTCCAATAGCTGTTGTGGTTTCGTTGTTTTGTTTAGCATTGAAATTTGATCAACCTTATTTTGATCGAATTACTACTGATAGTATTATTAGAAGTAATGCTCCTACTCCTAAGAATTGGAAATTAAATTTCTGGAATCTCTCCATGAGACTCATGGAAGTTGTCATCGCAGGCTTAATAGTCTCTGTCTTTCTTGGAGGACCCAATTTGCCAATACCTATTCATGGGAATTATCAGATATTAGCCAACACTGCGAATTTTGTTTTCAAGTGTCTTGTTGTATTGATGATTACTACAATAATTAGAGCATTAAGACCACGTATGAAAGCAAATCAAACATTCAATTTTGCTTTGAAAATATTGACACCTCTTAGCTTTCTTTCGATTCTTCTAACCGGGGGTTATATTGGTTTAGTTGGTATAAATTGAACTGAGTAAATGATTAGGTTAATAAAACATGATGCAATAATCTTTCTTGTAATAGGTGAAGTTTGCCATGGTTGTAAGCGATTCATTTCAATTAGCAATGTTCATTATTTCACCAATCATACTTATTCTAGATGCCATTGTAATTACAACAGGCATTTTTAGGAAGCTCCTCAGAAAAGAAAAAGAAGATGTTGAAGAACGTGATCGACTTTTCTCTATGGTAGATGTTATGGAGAAAATTGGCATCGGACTTGGCATTCTTACTTTAATTCTTGCAGGATTCCTTGCAGTTAACATTCCACAAGCAGGTGTATGGTTAGGTTGGTTTAATCCAATTACAATTATCTTTCTAGTTATTATTGGTTGTTTATTAGCACTAAGAACATTAGATGATACACCTGTAACAGCTCTTATTGCTATTCTCGCAGGTTTATTAGGTGCAGCAGTTTTCGCAGCGGTTTTCGGTGATGCAGGTTATGGTAAATGGATTTACTTTGCAGTGTTCCTGGCTGTTGACGTAATTGTATTTATGTTAGTACGAATGTTAACAAAACAAATGGCTATGATTGGAAGAATTCTGAATTGGTTCCCTGTAGCAATTATTGTTGTATTTGCTTGCTTAGGTTGGGGAATATTTCAAATAGTTTTGTTAGTTATTCATGGAGTAAATCTGATAATATTACCATAAATAACGATGGATCGAGTTACTCGATCAATTCTTTTTTTCTTATAAAAATCAGTGGATATTAAATTAAATATAAAAAAAAGAAAATAAAAAGAAAATGAAATATTAGATTAATTATCTCTAATAATCATCTTCAACGTTGTCTTAGTTTTCTTCTTCGTCTTCTTCTTCTAAAGCATCCATTTCAGCAATCTCTTCAGCAATATCGTCGCCAGGTCCACCGTAATCTTCTTCTAATGCTAGTTCGACTTCGTCAGTTTCTTCTATTTCCTCTGGTTCTTCAAAGATATCGTCAGGAATTTCTTCAACTAATTCAGATGCTTCAGTCTTCAAGGCAATCATGAATCTTCGGGCTAATAAATCATAAAACTTAGTTAGCTCACCAAGATCATTGGCTTCGTAAAATTCTCCTCTACCAATTTCAGATAATCGTTTCAACAAACGGTTATCAGCTTCTCCTAAACCAATAGTATAAAGTACTGTATTTGGATAGTCTCGTCCGCATTTTCGTGCGATTGGTACAGGGTTTATACCTAAACCATTTCCTTTGTTTGGTTGTCCATCTGTTAAGAGAACAATCATTGTTGGATTCTGTTTCCCAGTTATGGAATTTGGTTCAAATTTTGCAGTCATTTCGTAAGCTTGTTGTAATGCTCCACTCATAAAAGTGAGACCACCGCCAGTTGAACATCTTTTTGAAACATAATCTGCAATTATTTCTAAGCCAGCAGATTTTGCTTGTCCAGTACAAGCAATGACCGGTGTGGGGCTTCCTGTTCCATAGTCTACTTCGAAAACATCGACGTCACCAGCAAAGCTAATTATGGAGAGCTGTTCTCCCCAACCTCTAGAAACTTTCTGAGATAAGAAAAGTAATGTAGCTAAAGCTGCACCTTTAATTCGTGAAACCTTCTTCTGATCGAATTCATCTAAAAGATTTTCTAAGTCTCTACCACCCTTTAGACCACGTCGAAGACCTTCAACTGCTGTCCCTGTTCCTTTTACAACCATATCTTCTTTGCTCATTGAGCCGGATACATCAAGAACTAAGACTGCATTAAATGACATTTCGCTTGCAGGAACCAACTGAACCTCAATTTCTTTTCCAGAAGGATCGATAATTCCAACTTCATCACCTTCTATTTCTGGATCTGATTCTAAGAAACTTATTTTGACATGGCCACAACCTGCGTCAGGCCAATCAACTTGTAAGTTTCTGTAAATTGGACGATTTCTAATTACTGAAGTCATCTCATCGAAGTTTTCTAGAATATAAGAAATGCATTCTTCAACTGGTTGACCTTCTAAGGGTTCGATTCCAAATTTTACTCGAGTAATTGGCTCTCTCTTCAAATGAGCTTTTCTAACCTTTACTCGATCGCCATCACTGATATTGGCAGAATCTAATATTCCATTGTCAACTGCAATGGTATCAACCTCAACCTCATCATTCTCCAATACCTGTACTGCACAGCTATCTTCAAATTCATTGATGAGTTGAATTATATCAAAATCATCTACGCCGATTCTTTCCATATCACGTTTATTCAAGTAGGCTCTTCCATCGATTTCACCTACATTAATAACTGAAATATCAATAATTTTCTCAACCATTTTACATCATCACTGTTTTTTTGTGTAGTTTTTATATATAATTACATACATTTACATACTTTACCTTTTAAAATGTTTGCATTTGGAGAAAGCACAGAAATTAAAAACACGAGATGTAGAAAAACATTAGTAAATGATATGAAAAGGAAGAAAAAAGAATGAAAAAAAGTAAAAAATCTAGACAATGAGTTTAATCATCAAAAATAAAGTCAAAGAATTTCTCTGCTTGTACTCCACCTGTCTGATCTTCATAATATATACGTAGGGTGTATTCAAAAAACGGTGCAAATATGAATAATCCTTCACCAGTTTTCCCTTCAGGAGGGAGGGGGTCATAAAGTGGATTGGAGGTGAAATTAAATGTTACCGTGATTTCTTGACTTTTATGGAATGTTATCCAGTAATCCGAACCATTTCTATGAGCAAATGGAGTATTTTCTCCATATACTGCATCATCTCTAATTATAGAGATTTCTTTCAGAATTCCTATATCATAATCGCAAATAATCCTAAAGGATAGATGAACATAATCAGTAGTATTTCCTCTAATGGAGTTGTCTTTTATGGTCATATTAAGATCTTGACGATATAACGGAATTGTTGCAGCCATTACAATAAAAAATACTGATAAGACTGATGCAGCGACAATTAACCCAATCATTAAGGGTGTCATGGCTTTTCTATTTTTTAAGATACTTGAGAGCTTCATTGATTCAACACTATCCATCTTGATTGGTTCTTGGGCGAATTATTCACCGAACCATTTCCAAACACTTTCTGATTGTTAATATTCCTTTAAAATTATTTGGATAATTAATAATTTTTCCTTTCAAATGTTAAATGAAATCAGTTTTACTGTCAAAAAATGATTTTTAAAGAATTTGGTTCATTCTTTTTTATTATTATGAAATGAGTTTTTCTCACATTTGCACTAATAATTGAATTTATTATAAGACACATGGAATATAATATCAATAAAATACACCCCTATCAAAAATGAAAAAATATGATATTTGTCGAAGACTAGTACGTATCGAAAACTTAAATAGGGAATTTTTGTAGGGATATGATAAGTTTACTAGGAATATAAATAAATAAAAAAAATAAAAACAATCGGAGATTCTTTCATTGGTAACCTTCTTCAAAGTAGTAGTTCTCGGTGACGGTGGAATTGGAAAAACTTCCATATGTAACTATTTGACAACTGGCGAATTCTTTGGCAGCTATAAATTATCAATTGGGGCAGATTTCTTTAGTAAAAAATTAGTAGTTGATGGTGAGGAAGTAACCTTACAAATATGTGATATTGGCGGACAAGATCAGTTTGCTGAAATTAGCAATATTTTTACCAAAGGTGCACATGGATGTATTCTATGCTATGATACAACTCGTCGAGATACTTTAGATTCTTTAGATCGATGGCTTGGGAAGTTAGAAGATAACAGTATTCCTAAAGTCTTAGTCAGCACTAAAAATGATGTTGAAGATCTTCGTGAAGTTTTAGATGAAGAAGGAATGGAGACCGCAAAACGGCTTAATATCTCTTACTATATTCCGACAACAAGCTTGAAAGGAATAGGTATTACTGAGACCTTTGAAGCTATAAGTACATTAATGCTCTTACACAAAAAAGGAATGGATATGCCTATAACAGAGTTAGTAGATGTTACACAAGAAACACAAATAGAAGCCCATACAATCTCTGGATCACAACATATGCAAGCTCAACCTTTAGGCATAGGACGAGTACCTTCAGCAGCTAATCATCTTGAAGCACCAATAGCTCCAGTTATTAAACCAATAAAAGAGGAATACACACCTCCTGTTGTTGAACCTACTAAAGCGGAACCATCATTTACACAACCTATAACCCTTGCACCACCAGTAGTTGAAGAACAAGCAGAAGAAAGAATCATTCCAACTCCAAAAGAAATAACAGGCATAGAACCCCCTACAGAACCAGAAAAAACTGCTATACAACCAATTACAACGATTACACCACCAATTTCAGAACAAAAGACAAATGAGACAAAATCCGAAGAGAAAGATATATCCACTTTTCTAGATAGATTACGTCAAGAGAAAAAGAAAGCAGATGAAGAAGAAAAATAAATAGGGAATTAAAACTACTATTCTACAAATTTTATTTATTGTTTAATTACCCATATTTCTGGATCTAGAGCAATAGCAACTAATCTTTTTTGTATTGATTTGTATTGTTGAATTAATTTTTTACCATATTCCGTTAATGAAGTCTTTCCTCCTCCACCAGTTCCTCCCCTTTCACTAATTACTACAGGTTGTTCTAATTGCTCGTTGATTTCAGTTATTAGTTTCCAACCTTTCCTAAATGAAATATTACATTCTTTTGTAGCTTCTGTGAGGGAACCAGTACGGTCAATCGCCTCTAAAATTGCCATCCGACCTGGACCAAGAATAGAGACACCTTTCCTTTCAATCCAAAATTTTACTTTAACTGTGAAATCGTGAGGCACATTCATCAACTCAAGTATTCACTAATGAACATTGCATAAATATATTATGAATTTCAATGAAAATAGAAGAAGAAAGGGAAATAGCTTTATCAAAACAAAACTTAAAAGGAACAATGAGTAGAGGATTGATATAATTATCAAAAAAGATATAAAACAATTAACCTACCATTACAACAGTTGGAGGAAAAACATTTGGGTTACGAAATGACAAGACCATCCCAGAAGTGGATTGGTGTAGGCTTAATATTAACAGCTTTCGTATTAATGCTCTTCACATTAGCTGTTCCGTATATTAATCATTTTGGTGAAGAAACTAGTAGATATACCTATTACACAAGATGGAATGGTCAATGGAAACAAGGGCAACAAACAACTTATAATGATCCAAACTTATTATTGGACTTTCCTAGTGCTGCTCCCTGGCTTATTGGCTTAGGACTTCTCATAACAATTATTGGAGCAGGATATCTCATCTGGTTAACTTATTCAAATAAATCATGTTACTTTACCCGGGAAAAACCTGGACCTATAGGTGGTAGTGTAGCACTTGTTGGGATAATATTCTATTTCATTGGCAATTTTATTTATGAACGGTGGGCTACAGGGACACCACGACCGATTGTAGGTTGGCCAGCAGATAATGATTTTATTATCTTAACTGTTCGTTTGTCACCCACATTCTGGATTGGTATTGCTTTAGGGATTATAATTATAGCATTAGGTGCTATGAATATACTCTATTATTTCGATACCGTATCAAAACGCCCAGTAAAATAAATGAAATCCTTCATAACAGAGGATTCATATTTTCTTATTTTTCATTTTTCGAATTTATTATGATATCATATTATTTTAGGCTTCTTTTTATTGAACCCTTAATTTTAGGGAATGTTAAGCCACAAGCATCACAAGTTTCCCATACAAGGCCATCAATTAAATCACCTGTATTATATCGAATAAACACAGTTCCACGCCAATCAATATGACTGAAACATAAATAACCTGGTTCCCCTGCTTCCACAGGTTCTAATGATTTTTTATCCAAAACTTCCCAGTAGAAATACCTAGGATTTAGATGTACACCACTATTTTCAGAGCATTCGTAGAATGTACCTTTAGTACGATTATTTGTGTAGCTTTCAATAATTTCAGGTGTTGAACCTAATTCTGCAAAAAGACTCTTTATCTCAGCTTCTGTTTCTGGTAATAATGGTTCTCCTGTTAATAAACAGATCTTGAAACTACTAATTTTGTTTATTTCTTTTTTACTCAATTTTTCTATAGCTGAAGTCAACCATTTTTTAGTTAAAGTGGGTGTTCCTAAAAACATCTCAAAAGTAATATTGTTTGCTAATTTAAATTGCTCTTTTGGAGATGTCTGTTTATCACCACAAGTAAAGAATGTTCCTCCACCGACTGAGAGAGGTGCCCAAACACTTTGGAAAAAGCTAACAGAAGGAGATGCTGGCATGATATTGAAAACCTCCCAATTTGCTCTAAAACCAGTCATATACAAATGAGCAACAATCTCTGGAATATTAACAAGTAAATCACGTTTTGTGTAAGCAATTAATGCCGGTTGTTTTGAACCTCTTGTATTGTGAAAATGAACGGGTAACCACTCATTCACAGCTTCCATTATTATGCGTTCTTCTTCACCTACAGGTTCCTTCGCAAACACACCTCTGAGGTATGTTTTATTTAGAGCCTTCAACCAATACTTAAAAGATTGAAATGGGGACAATGGTTCTGTTACAAAATTACATTCCCACCATTCAGGTTTGTATGGTTTTAGGATAAACTTCTCTGGATTTTTCATATGATCGGATTTTGTGGTCGGGGGAATCTTCTGAAAGTCCGCGAGACTATCTATCCATTGAGGATCAATATTATGGGTTTGGAACCATTCGCGATAAAAGGGACTGTATTTAGCAACAACCTTTTGTAAATAAACAATGAGTCTATTTTCAGCTTTCCTTTTCTGCTTTTCAATACTCCAACGATAATTATATGATGCCAATAATTTCACCTTTAATTCACTTAAGTTTTAACAAACAAGAAATGATATTTCTTATTCAAAATAAATATTTTCTGAAGAACGCCTCATTTGAAAGAGTAGAGTGTAAAAGAATTTAAAAAACAGCCTTAAATTGTATAAATGAAAAACTCTCTTGATGGTTTCTACAATGGCGAAGAAAATTGGTATATTAACAAGTGGTGGAGATGCACCAGGTTTAAATCCTGTTATTGCAGGCTATACAAAAACAGCTATAAAGAATGGGTATGAGGTTATAGGTTTTCTTGATGGCTGGAAGGGATTAATTGAAGGGAACTATGAAAAGCTAACCTTAGATCGCGTTAAAGAAATAGTTCAAGAAGGAGGTACTATTTTAGGTTCTTCTAGAACTAATCCTCGAAAAGAAGAAAAAGGATTTGAGAGAATTTTTGAAACTTTGAAGAAATTAGATATTTATGCTTTTGCCGCATGTGGCGGGGATGATACACTCGGAGTTGCTAAGGAACTCAATGAGAAAGGAGCTAATGTCGTTGGTGTACCTAAAACAATAGATAATGACCTTGAAGCAACAGACCAAACTTTTGGGTTTGATACTTCGATAAATATCGCCATGGATGCAATTGATCGTTTGCGAACAACTGCACGTTCACATCATCGAATCTTTGTTTTGGAATTAATGGGAAGACATTCAGGATGGATTGCCTTGGAAGCGGGAATGGCTGGTAATGCGAATGCGATTGTTATCCCAGAATTTGATTATCCGTTAACTGAATTATGTGAATTATTAAAGAAACGACATGAAGGCACACGCACTTATAGTATTGTAGTAATCGCAGAGGGCGTCATCTTTCCGGAAATGAAAGAAAAAGTCGAAAAAGCTGGCAAAGATTCTTTTGGTAATGTTATTCTAGCAAATTTGAAGGTAGGAGAATTTTTGGCTGATGAAATAAAAGAGCGCACTGGACTCCCAGTTCGTGCTGTAACTTTAGGGCACATACAAAGAGGAGGACCACCAAGTGCCTATGATAGATTTTTAGGATTAAGATATGGTGCAAAGGCAGCTGAATTAATTCATACTGAAAAATTTGGTCGCATGGCAAGTCTTCAAGGAACAAAAATTGCAGATGTTCCTATTGAGAAAGCCGTTGCTAAACGAAAAGTCGTATCCAAAGAATTGTGGCTATTAGCGAAATCATTTTTTGGTTAACTTTTTGTTTTTTCCTTTCATATATACAAGGGTTTATAGGTTTAGTTGTAAACCTATGTAATTGTATGTAGATTAGTCTTTTTAATTAAAGAGATTAAACTATAGTTATTGATAGTCTTGCACAAGAAAGAAAGAGGACGCCGTTAATGATAATAGTATATGATAAAGAGCAACCAGATAGTAAACCCCTAACACTAAATGTAATTGATACTCACACGCATCTTGGCAAAGAAGAGGTTGTAAGGGGCAAAGGTAAGGATTATCGAATTATTAGACCAAAAGATCACTTAGATTTCTATGAGAAGCTAAAATTCGATGTGTTTCAGAGAATAACTGCTTATCCTAAGGATTATGCTTTCTCTATGCCAGAGAACCCAAAAGATTTCACTTTACCTGCAACGCAACTTCAAAAATTGATCTTTAAAGAAAAAAGAACAACCCAGAATTTAGGTTGGTTTGCAGATAAAATCGTCACTTTTCCATTACATGATATATTACAATCAAAGACTGATCCACATTTTAAGAAATCAAATGATTATATTTTAACTAGAGCTCAAACTTTAGAGTATGGTTCTCGACTTGTGCCATTTTGTAGAGTGGATCCCAGGGATGAAGAAAAAGCTACCGCTGAAATTAAGCGCTGTGTTGATTTTGGAGCCAGGGGATTAAAGCTACATCCTTTATCTGAAGAATGGATCGAAGAAATTGTTAGTGACAAAGTTATCGACGTTGTTCGTACTGCGGTAGATAATAAACTACCAGTAATCTTTGATTGTCAGAACTATAAAACAGCTGAGGAGATTCACCAAGTAGCCATGGAAGTACGAACTCAAAGTAAAAACAAAGATTTTACTTTAATTGTGGGACATTTTGGTTTTGATTATCTAACTCCAGGAATGTTCGAAATTTTAAGTGATCCAAATATAAAAACAGAAACTTCGGGCATGCGAGGGGATGATTGTGAAGTATTCTACAAAAATTGTATAGATCGTGTTGAGGATTGGCATTTTTCGACTATGTATGGTTCAGATCACAGTTACTTCAGTGTACCTCAAGCAAGTGACCATATAACTTTTCTATTTTCGAATACTGCAAAAGATTTAGGGATTACATTCGAGCATATTAGACACATTTTGGGAATTAATGCTCTTCGAATTTTGAAGATTTATTGGCCAACGAAAGTGATTGATAGAAAAGGAGTAAGTAAATCAAAAGTTGTTTGGGAAGACTTTAACAAAATAATAGAATGTACAAATTATGAGGATTTAGCGAAAACTGTATCAGATTTATCTGAAATTTCCGGCGTGTATTTTAACACAGATTCTTTGTTTAATCCTTCTGGAGAAAATGTCTATGAGGATCTCTTCATTCTCAATATTTTTGCGGATATTATTGATCTTCGACGCAGTTTTGTTGTACAGCATTCTGATGATAACAAACTCAAAATTTCGGAAATTACCAAACTTATGGATTTTGCATCCAAGATAACTCAGATACTTGAAGAAGAGGATGAAACATATCCATTTACTCAACAGTATTTGTTTGATTATTTATTACATCAAAAACCAAAATGAGTATAATCAAGTCCTAAAAGTTAGTGAAAAACAATGAGTAATCCCTCCAATAAAATTCCAATAATCAAAAAAACCAATACTTTACGTAAATTGGCTTTTTCACATGGAATTGAGGCTGAGAATTTTATTACTAACAAAAGAGGAGATATACTCGAAGATGGGAAAGAATTAGTTGCAGTTTGGGATCAAATGTTTAATGGAGCGTTAAATTTCTTAAAATCCCTTACAAGCAGTTCTACCAATGTACCTGAATACATCCGCAGGAAAATAAAAAGAGTAACTCGAAAAGATGTTGAAAGACATGGTAAAATAATCAGATATGTACAGATTCATTATCAATTTAATGGGAAAACAATCGCAATCAATGTTTTTGGGCCGGATCCAAATATTTCTCAAATCACTTGGTTACTTGAACTAGTTACTCCCCCATGCGAGTACTTTGAGGAATTGGATTGGTGGATTAACACCCTCTATTTAGCAGCATCAAGGTCTTTGACGAAAGGATATAACATCCAACCTTTAGGATTTAATCCGTATCAAACTGAGTATCGAGCAGGTGTAACTTGTGGTGAACATCACCACCTTGGTGGATTTAAGAGTTCAAAAGAAAAGAAAGCCGCGTATAATATGATAAGAGCTTACATTCCACATCTAATTGCTCTTTCTAATACATCGCCGTTTATCGATGGAAAACCAGATGGTAGAACTATTATGAAAAAAGGAGAAGATGGTAGAACCTTAATTCTAGCTCCTGACTGTGTCAGAAGTCATAGATTAAAAGAGAATTCAGGACAGCTTGGACCAAATATCCCTGAATATTTACCATATGTTGGACCTTCCTTCACAAGGCAACAATTTTCAAGATATGTAAGAAAGGAAGTACCTGACGATCGATACGTGGATGCATTCCCATTTACTACATATGATACTATTGAGTGTCGTTTTTTTGATGTTCAATATGATCAGAATATTAGAAAAACGATCACAATATTACTACAAGCACTTGCACTAAAAGCAGTTAAGATTACTCGAGCAGGAAAAGCTGTACCGGATGTAAAGGGCAATACATTATATGAGCACCGAAAGAGAGCAGTAAATTTTGGTATGTTCGCCAAATTTCAAGGCGATCCGAGTATCGAATCTTTAGGTGGACAATTTGTAAAACATTATAATCATAATCCTGAAACTGGTGGACCTCCTGGAAAAATCTACGAATCATTAAGATCATTGATAATATGGTTGAAGCCTGAATTCGTTGATTTAAAAATAAATGAAAACGATCTTACGTCCATTTTAATCATGTTATGGGGAACCGCAAGAATTGCTCCACCCATCTCCACTGCAACATATATGTTTTATTTGTATGAAAAAAATCATGGGAATATTGCTAGTGTAATAAATTCATTAGCTTTAATCAATGGTAAACCTCGCAAATCATTTTCAG
Organism: Candidatus Heimdallarchaeota archaeon; assembly: GCA_030671945.1. Taxonomy (GTDB): domain Archaea; phylum Asgardarchaeota; class Heimdallarchaeia; order JABLTI01; family JABLTI01; genus JABLTI01. The sequence continues at coordinate 9,879 of DAOVHJ010000003.1, read as the reverse complement.
AAGTATTAGGTAGACCTCAATATTCAATGTCAAACCTAATTTCAACAAAAGTAGCAAAACCAATTCAAACAACAGATACAACTAGAAGTTCCTTAGCGAGAAAACTACAATTAGAATCAAGACAACGACACAAAAAAACAATGGTGAAAGAAAAAGCGAGATTGAAAGCAAAACAAAGTCTTAAAACAAAAATGATTCGGGAGAAGGTGAAAAAAGATAGAGCAATAGAAAAGAAACGACAAGATCGATTAAGACAACTTGAAAAAGCTAAAAAACCTCCTCCAAGACCTATAAGGACATCATCTTCTGCTACAAGAACATCATCAAACATCTACAGAACTAAAATACCTGTTAGTAAAAGTAGAGTTCCGCCGAGAAAAACAGTTTCCGTAAAAACTACAAAAAGAACTACAGCCACAAAACCTACAAGAAAACCTTCAGCTAAAAGTAGAACTCAGAAAATATCTTCTAAAGCCAAGCAAACAAAAAGAAAACCAAGCAAAAAAGCTATGGCAAAAAGAGCGTTCCCAGCTAAAAGTGCAGTTAGAAAGCAACCAAGTAAAAAGAAAGTTCTAACAAAATCAGCAATTTCTAACAGATCCAAAGCTCTCCATACCACTAGGAAGAAGCCTGTTCAAGCATATGCATCAACAGCGTCTAGAAGTGCATATTCAAGAAAGCAGATTAAGCTTCCACAACCAACAATAAAAAAGCGAACGACAGCAAAAACCGTTACTAGAAAAAAGAGTACACCAAAGAAAGCGACTGCATCAACAAAAGCTGTATCTACACAAACGATTCTTCAATATGAATCATATAGAGATACGAAGTTTATAAGAAGTTTATCAATATTAAATATGCCTTCAAGAATTGATTACAGCACCATTATACCTGTTATTAAATTAAAATGGAGAAAATCAATTATTCGGTCAATGCTAACATATCCAATAAAAATTGAAGCACAAGTTTCTGCTCTTGAAAAAAGAAACAAGTTCAAAGCAACTGCTTATCAAGAGACTATTAAATTAGAGAAATCATCCCTAAAAGACACTTGTTACTTACCAATTCCAATTAATCTTAATAGTTCAACAGGAGAGTTTCAAGTCAAGTTTATTGTTAGAGATGGTAAAAAGAGCAATATTCTGGGTACTGAATATCGAACTTTTACTCGAATAAAAATTCCAAGTAATAAGATGCATCAGATTCCAAGATTAAGCATTCCACCAAACCAAGTTGGAGATTCAAAAGTTAATATAAAAATAAATGCTTCAAAGAAAAACTCGAGAGGAAAAATCACTCTTTGGGGTATTTCACAGCGAGGAATTATGAAGTTTTATGAGAAAAAGGCTAAGTTTAGACAGAGGAAAATTTCACTAGATATACCTGTTCTTATACCACCAAGTATGTGTTCTTCACAATGGATGTTATATTTAGTATTTAATGCAAGAGGAACGAGTGCTTCAGCATATACAAAAACACCTCCTCCATTATCAAAGGTTATTAATTTTAGTTTAAGTGGTAACCCACCCTTACGATCAAGAATTTATTCAGATTTCCATGCAGAATTAACTCCTAAACTCATCTTTAAGACTAGATGCGAAATCAGTGAAATCGAAATTCTACAAGTTGAAAATAATAGTGGTACGAAAAATCTCAAGAAATACCGATTAAAATCAAGAATTAGCAAAGGAGAGAAATTTGTTTTAGAGTCCTTTGAATGGAAAGCACCATCAATGCGAAAAGGTCTTTTTGGTTCTCATAAACAAAAATCAGTAGAATTCTACTGCCGTATTGTTGATAATTTAGGGGAAATAAATGATTCTTTAATTGGTAAAGTTGAAACACCTAAAATTACAGTATTCAAGAAGTGATTTTTCACACTATTTAGTACTCATTTCTACTTTCTTTTGCTTTTCTTCAAAAAAGTTAAATACAATTGCCAAAGCAGAAAGGCATAGCTATTTGCTCTAGCGATTTTTCTCCGCAGTTCTTGAGAGAAAAAAAGGAGTGTGATTATAGTGTTGGAAGATAAGAAAAGATATCTAATTACTAGCGCCTTGCCTTATGTCAACACTGTGAAACATCTCGGGAACTTAGTTTCCTCGTTATTGCCTGCAGATATCTTAGCAAGATACCTAAGGCAAAGAGGAGAAGAAGTTCTGGCAGTATGTGGAACAGACGATCATGGTACCCCCGCAGAGGTTTCTGCTTTAGAAGCGGGAATGCCAGTAGAGAAGTTCGTTGAGCAAATGTCCTTGAAACAAAAGGACATCTATGAGCGATTCGGGCTTTCCTATGATATTTTTAGTAGAACACACACACAAGAAAACGCAGAACTAACACAACATCTCTTTCTTAAATTACATAAGAATGGACATATCAAAGAAAAAGAAGTACGATCTTTGTATTGTAAAAACTGCAAAAGAAACTTACCAGATAGATATGTAGTAGGTACTTGTCCCAATTGTAAATATGAACATGCTCGTGGAGACCAATGTGAAAATTGCTCTAAGGTATTGGATGGAATCGATTTAATTAATCCAAAATGCATAATTTGTGGTGAAAGCAACACTGAAATTAAAAATGAAAATCATCTCTTTCTAGATCTCGGAGGTTTAGAAGGAAAAATCAAAGCATGGGTTGATACTCATAAAGATTGGCCAAAGACAACCTCTTCAATAGCGAATAGTTGGTTAAAAGAAGGTTTACGACCACGCAGTATATCCAGGAATATCAAATGGGGCATACCAATACCACTTGATGGGCATCGCGACAAAGTCTTCTATGTATGGTTTGATGCTCCAATTGGCTATATTTCAATTTCACAACAATGGGCGAAACAACAAGGCAAGCCTAAACTTTGGGAAAAGTTTTGGAAAGATCCTGAGACATACCTCATTAATTTTATTGGAAAGGATAATGTTCCATTTCACGCAATAACATTTCCGGCAACACTAGCTGGTGCTGATGATGGAATAATTTTAGCTGATTATATTAAGGCATTCCAATGGCTAAATTATGAAAGATTGAAGTTTTCCTCCAGTCAAGGTGTGGGAATATTTACTGATACAGCATTGGAACTATACCCAGCTGATTATTGGCGTTATTACATTATGAAGATAGCACCGGAAAGACATGATACAGACTTTCTTTGGACAGAATTCAGAGATAGCATAAACAATGATCTTGCAGATATTCTTGGAAATTTTGTACATCGAACTTTAATTTTCATTAATAATAATTTTGAAGGGAAAATTCCTACAAGAAATAAATTAGAAAAGGAAGACAAAGATATTCTCTCATCCCTAGAAGAAGCTGCAAAAAATGCAGATTCCGAAATGAGGAAATTGGAATTCCAAAGAACACTGCTAGTTATTTTCGATTTTGCTCGTGAATGCAATAAATACTTCCAAAGTAAGAAACCATGGGCTGATATGAAAAGCAATAATACTGAAAGAGCAGCAACAACCTTGAATATTTGTGCTCAATGCAGTCGAGGATTAGCAGTTTTGTTAGCACCCTATATACCATTTTCTTCGGAAGAAATCTTCGAACAATTAAATCTAAAGGAAAGCATTCACAAGCAATCATGGTTCTCAGTAACAGAGAAAATCCTTGATGGTCATAAAGTGAAACAAGAAATACTCCCAATCTTCAAGAAAATCGAACTCGAAGAGATAATAGAACTTGGATTGAAATGGGGTAGTGAATCAATTAAAGAAGTCCTCGAAAAAAATCCGAATCTTGATCCTTTGAAGAAAAAGAAAAAACATGCACCTAAAAAAATAAAACAAAAGAAGAAGGTAGAAAAAGTGACAAAAGAACTAATTTCGTTTAAAGAATTCCAAAAACTCGATTTAAGAGTTGGAACAATCAAGACAGTAGAACCTGTAAAAGATGCAGATAAACTCGTAAAAATCATTGTTGACATTGGAACTGAAGAAAGACAGATCGTTGCCGGCATTGCCGAAAGATACAAACCAGATGAATTAATTGGAAAACAAATCATTGTCGTTGTTAACCTAGAACCTGCCAAAATAAGAGGTGTTGAATCTAATGGTATGTTGTTAGCAGCATCAGCTGATCCAGAGATTTCAGTACTTGTCCCTCTTAGAGAAGTTCCAGATGGTTCAAAAGTAAGATAAATGCACAATAATTACAAAGAAATTATCCGTATAAACAATGTAAAAGGAAATAGCTTTTACATTCTCTTTCTATTTTTGTAGTGAGAGTAGGATAAGTGCAGCAATAATACCTCTTCTCGCTAATTCAACCCTAAAAGGATCCCTTTCAAGTACATCACATAAAGCTTTCCAGCGAACGACAGTATCAAAACTTGCAGGATATTTACTTAAACAAAAAACCGCTGCGACAACTCCCTTATCTTTCTCTTCTTTAAATTGTCTTTGAGTTAGAAGATCGTAAAATGTTTTCCAACGGATAGCAGCATCTAATTCGGGAATTCTTCTAGCCATGTTGTATCAGCCTAATTTTTTTGGTTCTTTTTTCTATTTTATATATACTATTTGATTATTCAAAAAGTCTTTCGATGAAAGATTGTTTCATAAAGAAATACGAAGTTGAGTTAATAAATCTAATTTTAGGAGTAAAATCGTAAAAAAATCATTTTCAGTCATTCCGAAATACTTTCAAATCAGTTAACATTTTGAAAATTACCGAGATAACAAAAGAATAATACTAGTATCTGAAATTAAAGATAGTAATCTTTGAGGATGAAATAAATGGAACTCAGTGAAGATGACTTTTGGGCGAGATTGGCAATTGAAGCAGGTGAAATGAAGAAAGAACAACCGAACTTCCAGCCAGTAAACGGTGATACTAGAGTATGGAGAGGATTCCTTATAGGAACAGGAATTTATTCTGGGGGAGTATTCCAATTTGAATTACGATTACCAAGATCATTTCCATTTAAACCACCTAAGGGTAAAGCTATAACACCAATTTGGCATCCAAATATTTTCAAAGAACGTATTTGTATAGGAATTTTAGGAAAAGATTGGACTCCCGCAAGTAATCTTGTTGATATAGTTGAATCTCTAAGATTTTTGTTGTCTAATCCAAATCCAGACGATCCATTAAATACAACTGCAGCAAAGGAGTTCAAAAATAATCGTAAAGAATTCGATAGAAAAGCTAAGCAGTATATTGAGAAGTACGCAACGTGGGCAAATCTTAGCGGCGATACTTAATTCATTTTTCTCCTTTGATTCGAAAGAAAATTTGAAGTGAAATTTTTTTCAATTCCTTTTTGCCTCTTTCTAAACCCATTTTATAAGGGAGTGTTTTATATTAACTGGGAAATTTCGCTCCTAATAATGCAATAATAGTCAGCTAGTATAATCTCCCATCCGCTCTATGAGAGATAATCGCTTTTAGGATCGCGACATGCAGTTTGGAGTGGTTTTTCCCGCAATTCTCATTTGAGTTGCAAAAACAAAAAATAGTGTAAGTTATCTCTCAATGAAGCGGTATAGAATATTTTATAGTATAGTTTAGATTTTCTTGTCTCATTTCATTTTGTTTTAAATAACTTGGAAAGATTTATTTGTAAAACGATTATCCCTAAATCATACTAGCTTGGTGTTTGAAAATGACTAACCTCTGGACTGATGTAAAACCAGGACCTAATCCCCCCGAAGTCGTGTATGGTGTAATTGAATCCCCTAAAGGTTCGAAGAATAAATTTGAATTTGATAAAGAAATTATGGCAATTTATCTTGATAGAGTATTATATTCTTCTGTGGTTTTTCCAATTTCTTATGGTTTTATACCTAGAACCTTGGGAGACGACAAAGATCCTTTAGACATCATGGTTTTAATAACAGAACCGACATTTCCTGGATGTTTAGTCTCAGCTAGACCCATAGGTGTCTTACGTATGAAAGACGAAATGGGGAATGATGATAAAATTATAGCTGTAGCAGATACTGACCCAAGACTTGCAGAAGCAAAGGATTTAGATTGGATTCCAAAACATCAACTATTAGAAATCAAACAGTTCTTTACAGATTATAAGAAATTAGAAAAAGGTAAGAAAACTGAAGTTTTAGGATGGGAAGATAAGGCTTCAGCTTATGAAATTATAAACCAATCCATCAAATTATTCACAGAGAAATATTTCTTAATAATGAACAAGAAGTTTGAGAAGTAAAGATAGAATTTCTACTTTTGTGAAAAAAATGAGTGTTGTCCTAAACAAAATTCATGATGGAATTCAATTTCTCTCTCAATATCCAAAAATAGGGAGATTTTTTGGTACAATATTAGGTTTGATAGAAGTTCCAATTCTGGATTTTATTTACTTTTTGGACAAATACATCACACCTGGTTCCTATCAAAAGTCAATGAAAATGTTTTCTTTATTTTATGGAAGCAAAATTATTCCCTTAAGTGTTAAAATTGAAGGGACTCCAACAGTTGCCCCGACTGAAGAAATAATGGGTATAATTAAGAGAATGCCAGCTGTAAGCATTGGATACTGTTATTGTCGAGTTAAAGAAAAGAACTGTGATAATCCAATATGGACGTGTATTCATATTGGAACTGCAAAACATTTGGATGAGCTAGGAAGGAAAATACCTCTAAAATCTTCTACAATTGATGAAGTAGAACAACTACTTTTGAAATCAGATAAATTAGGATTAGTTCATCAATTATTAACAGCACCAAATCCGAACTACGTTTATGTTATTTGTAATTGTTGCCCCTGTTGCTGTGTTATGTTAAGAAATGCAATCGATTTTAATTTTCACGGATCAGCCATGCCAAGTAATTTCATAATTACTCACAATTCAGATAAATGTAGTAATTGTGGGAAATGCATAAAAAGATGTTATTTCGGGTCTCTAACTATGAAGAAGGATACTCTGATAGTTAATGAGGAGAAATGCACTGGATGCGGTTTGTGTGTGAATTCCTGTGAAAATGATGTTCTTTCTCTTATACAAAGAATTGATGTGAATAAAATTTGATGAAATCCAGAATTTACTTTTTACAGAATACCTCATTAATAATATTAAATAGGTATCACATTCAGAAAGACATGGTAACAATGATTGGTGCTGAAAACCTAACAAAATACTATGGTGACTTTTTAGCTGTCGATCATATAAATTTCGAAATTAAGGAAGGAGAAATTTTCGGGTTTTTGGGACCGAATGGTGCTGGTAAAACAACTACAATACGCATGCTTGCTGCGATTTTCCCCCCTTCAGAAGGTTCTGCTAATGTTGCCGGTTTTGATATCAACGATGATGCCATGTCTGTTAGAGCTAATGTAGGAATCCTTTCTGAGAATCCTAGTCTCTATGAAAGATTAACCGCTCGAGCAAATCTAGAATTTTTTGCTAAACTTTATGATGTTCCAAAAGATCAGATTAATGCACGTATCGAATCTTTAGGTGATATATTTGACCTAAAAACCAGATTAGATGAAAGAGTTGGAACTTACTCTAAAGGCATGAAACAGAAATTAGCTATTGCCCGAGCTTTAATTCATGACCCAAAAGTACTTTTCTTGGATGAACCAACATCTGCTTTATCCCCTGAAGCAGCTAAATCTATCCGAGATCTATTAATTGATTTAGCTAAAGATAGATCAAGAACTGTTTGCATTTGCACACATAATTTATTTGATGCAGAGAGATTATGTGATCGTGTTGCTATCATAAGAGAAGGGAAAATTCTAACTATAGGGTCACCTGGAGAAATAAGCAATAATTATTCTGGTCCACCCACTATTCAAATTAGTTTTTCCAAATTAAATAAGGAGCTTGTTTCATCTATTTCTAAATCAGAGGGAGTTATTTCAGTAGAACAACATTCTGTTAAAAACGAAGTTTTAATTAAATTAGAGAATCATGAGAAATACACCCCATTAATAATAGCTGATCTCATATCTAGAAAAGCTCAAATCTTAGAAGTAAAACCAATCTATGCTTCCCTAGAAGAAGCCTATCTAAAACTCATAGAGGAGGATATAATTAATGGGTTTGAGACTTAGAAAAGCTTTCCTCTTAACACGGAAAGAGCTCAAAGAATCACTCAAGAGCAAAGAAGTGATTCTAATTATCACTCTTATGCCACTGATGTTTGCAGTGATTATGCCGTTATGTATACCTCTTGTAAATTTAACAATACCAACTGAGGTATTTACTGAAGACGATTTTGAATCGTTCCCTGCACTCGTTCCATATTGGGATGAATTAGATTCCAAAGGGCGCTTCTTGATTTTCTTTACTATGATATTTTTTGAATCATTCTTATTACTACCCATGATTTTACCTATGGCAATAGCTGGAGATTCGATAGCTGGGGAACGAGAAAGAAAAACAATCGAAGCATTAATTGCATCACCTCTTACAACTGAAGAGATTGTACTTGGAAAATTGATGACAACAATGATTCCCTCAGTACTAATTACTTGGTTTTCTGGAATAATTTTCATGATAATAGCAGATTTATCCCTTTATGGCGTAATCGGCAGATTAGTTTTTCCAAATATGATGTCTGCTGTTTTGCTATTTGGTCTTTCACCATTTTTCACCTTGATTACGACACAAACAATGCTTATAGTATCTACAAGAGCAAGTGGTATGAGGGAAGCTCAACAACTAGGAAGTTTAGTGGTTATTCCTCTATTTCTCTTTATTCTAGGGGAGACAGCCATTCTTGTGTTATTAAAGGCTTATTGGACTGCAGTAACTTCTTCTATTTTGTTATTGTGTACGATTTTTCTTTTGCTTATTAATTTGAAGATTTTTGATAGAGAATACATGATTGCGAGTGTAAGAGGTTAAAAAATGATTAAAGAATTCTTAAGAAAAATAAGGAAAGACAAAGTCAAGAGCATTTTTAGTAAAGAGATTAAGGAACTACTGAGGAATAAGGAGATTCTCGTCACAGTTATTATAATGCCAATTGTGTTTTCAATACTTATCCCAACAAGTATGATTACTTTGAATTTTGCTGAAGAGCAAGAGATTCCGGAAGGTGATCAAGTTCCAGAAATATTTCGCAATCTTGCTCCTTTTTGGGATGAAAGTACTGACCTCCAAAAAGTTTCAATTGTTCAAGCAAATCTTTACCTGGCTTTTCTTATCATGATACCAATGATGGTGCCTATGGCTATCTCGAGTGATAGCATTGCAGGTGAAAAAGAAAGAAAAACAATTGAAGGGTTATTAGCAGCACCAATTACCAAAGAAGAAATTCTTATCGGAAAAGCTCTTGCAGCAGCAGTGCCTTCTATTGTCATTTCTTGGATTGCAGAGATAATCTATATTATTTTCACAGACATTGTAATCCATAATATTATGGGAAGGATAATTCTGCCTAATCTTTTTGCTGTTATTATGTTCTTCCTTTTAATGCCAACTCAAACATTATTATCGACTTTACTTATGACTTCATTCTCAAGCAAAGCAAAAGGGTCAAGAGAAGCTTTACAAAAGAGCGGATTTTTCGCAATGCCTATCATATTTTTAATTTCAGCTTTGATTTTTCTTCCACTATTAGTTCATCCTTCATTAACACTTGCTTCTGAAGTAATTCTGGTACTACTACTGGTTATCATCTGAAGAAGAGCAACAAAGAATTTTAATAGAAATAAGCTGCTATCAGTAGGAAGTTAAAAAAGAGTCAATAGATTTATCAACTAAAAATAAAACGATTAAAATGTATGTTTAATCGAAATCTTTCGGTGAGCTATCAATGAAAATAGAATTATTAAATCATCCAAACGAGAAGCTTGCAGAAATTGCTATAAAGATGTGTAGAGGAAAAAAGAAAGTCGCTCTTAATGAATCCGTTAATGAAGATTTAATAAGAAGAGTAGTAGATTCAGGTCATGAATCCGTT
>DAOVHJ010000302.1 GCA_030671945.1 Candidatus Heimdallarchaeota archaeon | reverse complement strand
ATTCAAGTCCTTCTACAAAACCCATTCCATGACTTGGATCTCCACCAATACCAATACAGGTTGTTTGACCTATTTCTTCTTTAGTCATATTCCAAATGACTTCGTATGATAGAGTTCCACTTCTAGCGATAACTCCAACATTGCCAGGTTTGAAAATAACATTAGGCATAATTCCTAACTTGCAACCATCTGTTGAGACTATACCAGGAGTATTTGGTCCTAATATTGTGATTCCTTTTTCTTTTGCTTTGGTGACAGTTCTTGCAGCATCCCAAACTGGTACGTGTTCTGTTATTACAACTATGAGTGGTATATTTGCATCTATTGCTTCATACATTGCTCCATCGGTGAATTTTGCTGGAACGAATATCACTGTAGCATCAATTTCATGTTTTTCTTGTGCTTCCTTTATTGTGTTGTAAACAGGAACGCCATTGACTTCTTGTCCTCCTCTTTTTGGAGTAACACCAGCAACAACATTTGTTCCAAAATCTATCATTGCTTTAGAATGGAATGTTCCTTGATTTCCAGTTATTCCTTGGACTAGAACTTTTGTTTCTTTATCTACTAAAATTTTCATTTTTCCACCCTACCATTATTTTGATTTGGCAATCTCTACTGCTCTTTTAACAGCAGGTTCCATTTCAGTAAAAGCGTTTATTCCCGCTTTATCTAGGATAGCCATGCCTTCTTTTTGTTTTGTTCCAACTAATCGAACTACGAAAGGCATTTCAAGGCCAAGTTTTTCTCGAACTTCAACAACAGCATTTGCTACATCATCACATCTGGTTATTCCACCAAAAATATTGACGAGTAAAACATCAATAGCTTCACCTTCTTCACCAACAGCTTTGATAATACTAAGAGCATTCAAAACTCTCTCAGTGCTGGCTCCACCGCCAACATCCAAAAAGTTTGCTGGACGACCACCAAATTCTGCGATAAGATCAACAGTGCCCATTACTAACCCAGCACCATTTCCAATAATACCAATATCACCATCTAAACGAACAAAGGCGACATCAAATCCTGCAGCTTTATCCTCGAGAGGATCATCCGGAATTCTCTTATCCATAAATTCTTGGTATAAAGCATTTCGGTAGATTGCATTGTCATCAATAATCACTTTAGAATCAAGGGCAATAACCTGTCCATCATCCAAAATTGCTAGTGGATTAATTTCCATTAATTGCAAATCTTTGGTATGCATTGCATCCCACATTTTAACTAAGATATCTGTGAGTTGCTTCAATTCATCTCCTTTGAATCCCAAGCTTTTGGAAAGTTCAGTAGCTTGTTTAGCTGTGAATTCAAAATCAATAGGATAACGCTCTGTTCGTACTTTCTCAGGAGTTTTTTCTGCAACGGCTTCAATGTCAATACCACCTTCGGTACTCATTATGAAGATAATCTCACGAGAGTAAGTGTCAAACATTGAGCTAATGTATAACTCATTGGCAATTTTTGCAGCTTCTTCAATCAAAACATTTTGAACTTTCATGTCTTTGATTGTTCCTGCCAAGATCTTCGGGGTAAGCTCTTTTAGCTCCTTCTGATCCTTCACAACTTTTATCAATCCTGCTTTTCCTCGACCACCGTGGAGGATTTGTCCTTTTACGACAACAGGATAACCCAAATCTTCTGCAGTAGCAATCGCTTCCTCTAAGTTATATGCAACTTTACCTGGAAGCAATGGAATACCTGCTTCATGGAAAACTATTTTTCCTTCAAATTCAAGTAAAAGACCCAATTAACTAGGCTCCTTTTATGTTTTTTTGATTAATTTAATTCGAATATCTGATATATCTTTTGGGAATTTTAATGAAATAAAAGCATTTTGAAAAGAATCACAAGTAGTTTGAAAACATCTCTAATTATCCTAATTGCCTTTGATTTTAGGCGAAAATTTTATACTATTGAATTTCTTCGTAGACTTACGTGATTTAACATGAGCATGTGCGAAATGGATGAATATAGAACAATATCCGAACTTCGAAAAAGAAGTGTGATTAGTAGAGATGGACTCAAAATCGGACGGATAATTGATGTTGTATTCGATTCAAATTATCGCCTACATTCATTTGTTGTTGGCGGAAGTAGATGGGAGGAACTTAGTGAGTTTCTTGGGATTATTGAAGATATTGATCCAGTTATACCAGCTGATGCTGTTTTAGAAGTAACAGAAGATTCAATCAATATTAATATCCCAAAAGATAAGTTAAAACACAAGCTTGAAGAGGGTGTTATTCCAGAGGATGCTTTTACTTATAATGAACTCAAACGAAAGAAAATTTTTGATAAAAGTGATCAGAAATTTGGAAAAGTAGTCAATTTAATTTTCTTACCTTGTGGAGAACCTGCACTAATAATTGGCGGTACAAGAATGGAGGAGTTTGCTGAATCAATTAAATTCGAAGAGAATATTGATTTATTGTTACCAATAGATTACATTGATAGGATAGATCTTAAAGGAATTAAGTTGAAAACTCGAATTAGCGAATTACAATTGACAAAAGACAATAAACCAATGGATAAGGAAACCCAAAGAGTATACTTGAATTCTCTCAAACGAAAAGGTGAAGCAAAAACACAATTATTAATGCGACCAAAACCAGAAGAATTCCATGATTTTGCTAGATTTCACTGAATAACTGAAAAGAAGAAGCTAGTAATGTTTCTTCATTTATTCTTTATTCTTCATTTTCTTCAGTTTCATCTGTAGAATTGTCTTCTTCATCTTCGGTAAAAGGATCAGGTCCTTCTAAATCATCAAGCATTGAGGGAAACATTTCACGAGCTGAATCTTTATCCACAGGAATTGTGGATTCAACATCTTCTATTGTTTCTTCATTAGTTTCACCCTCAAGACCAATTCTTGCCATAAAGCTATCAATGGATTGGGTATCTCTTTCCTCAACACGTTTTTCTTTAATAATTCGTTTCGTTCTCCAACCAAGTTGTCTTTTCAAAACACCTTGGTCTTGTGACAAACCAAAATAATCTGAAAACATAGGTGTAGTTCTTAATTCCAATGTTTGCTTTACTCGGACAGCTTTTACAAATCCATTTCTAATAAGACTTTTAACATGATGATATGCTTGTTGACCTCTAACAGCAGCAACAGTTGACTGCATGACTGGCTGTTGGTAGGCTATCATAGCGAGTGTTCTTAACTCAGCTAAAGTTAAAATTGGTTGTAAAGTTATTTCTTTAACATTTTCACCAACATCAGCTCGAACTTGAAAAACAAATTTTCTCCCTGGCAATTCAATAATTTCAAAACAGCTAAAGTGTTGTCGGTATTTTTCTTGTAGATCCCGAATGATTGAACCAATTTCACTTGTATCTAAACCAGTAACTTGTGCTAATTCTGTAATCTGTACTGGTCTTCCGGCTAAGTAAAGTGCTGCTTCTATTATCTGTTGATTCTTTATCTTAACCATCTGTTTTTCTTCATCAGAGATGGGAAATTGTTCATCCATGAACTTAATTTGTATGTTTCTTTTATTAAATGTTCTATTATCGTGAGCAATACAGTTACTGAAATGAATTAAATCTAAGCT
>DAOVHJ010000275.1 GCA_030671945.1 Candidatus Heimdallarchaeota archaeon | reverse complement strand
CAATCCAATCAAGCAGTTGACCGAAGAGAAGATTTGGGCTTAATTCTTGGAAAACTTCTATATTCGTTAGAACTTCAGAGGTTAAGGTGCTTTTATCGATAATATAAGGAAAAGCAATACCAACAAGATACAGAGCAATTGATAAGACCAGACCAAAAATTGGTCCCATGAAATACAGATCAAATAAATCATTTCTTTTCCTTACAGGATCTACTACTCGAACAATGGATCCGGCAGATCCTAAGAGAAAAAAGCTAAGTAACCCTGGGGCAGGAGGTAAAGGCAGGAAGTATGGGAGTGAAAGTTTTATTTTTTTGATTCTTTGCATTAGTAGATGTCCTACTTCGTGTGTGATTAAAATGCCTAGTAGAGTAGCAGTGAAGATTAAGGAATTCACATGCAGATTATCTGCAATTGTGACGAATTTGTATATTTCTCTATAATAGAGCCAACCAGTCAAATAGAGACTAACTAAAGTAAGAGCAAAGAGAATAATTCTCCAACGGTTCTTTACGAAAGAAAATCGATCAGTATCCACTTCTGGAATCCAATAAAAGAATCGCAAAAACACTAGTTTTTCAGAACTTGCAGATGAGGTTGATTTTCTGATTATTGTTCGTAAATTATTCTCAACCAGTAACTCGTTTTGTTCGAATTTATCGTAAACATTATTTTTCTCTGGTACTTCAACTATAATTTCTGGCCCAACGTTTGTATTAACAGAATTCACAATTTGGAAATAATTTCCTACTAAATCTTCTAAAACTGAAAATTTCAGTGGTATTCTTTTCATTTGTTTATCTCGAGGTGACAAGACAAAGATGAAATTTCGATCACTTTCAGCCTCACTTACAATTTGAGGAAGAACTGTCTCTGCAGTTATCTTTATGCCTTCTTTTGTTAATGGACTGCCACAGATGCCACAAATATCCCCAGAAGTGGTGCCTTTGCACCGCCAACATTTAATTGATTCTTCAGAGTGTTCCCGATTCATAACCTCCTTCTTACTTTTATTAGAAAGAGGAGCTTTACAAGTCTCACACCACTCATCATTTTGGATTTTTGAACCACAATTCCAGCAAGAACTTCTAGGTTCTTGTGTATTTTCATCTTCTTTAGGAGTATTCGATGGTTCATTGGAATCCAAAAGCAAGCACCAACTGGAAATTATAATAAGCTAACTATTGTTAATTCTCTGTGATGATTTTTAAGTTTCTCATCGCACTTCAAAAAAATGGACGCAACTAATTATTACCAGACAAAAAGTACTTTTAGAAAAACCTATATAATAAAAAAATACGTTCGAAATATATACTTGATGAGTGAAAAGGTAAAAAGAGATTATATCTGGTGCGAATGAATGACTGAATATCGGATACGAGGATTTAACCCGGAAACAGATATAGAAGCTGTCCAAAATATCAACAGAAAATGCTTGCCAGAGAATTATCCACGATTTTTCTTTACTGATATTTATAATAAATTCCCTGAAGGGTTCAATGTCGCTCAAATAGAAGAAACAGGAGAGATAGCTGGATACGGGATGACTCGAATAGAGAAGGGCTTATCTAACTTTGGTTTTGGTATTTGTAAGAAGGGACACATAATCTCTATTGCCGTGTTGCCCAGTTTCCGACGTTTAGGTGTAGCAATTGAACTCATGGCTGCTGCATCAGAAGCAATGAGATTACGAGACGTAAAAGAAGTGTATTTGGAAGTTCGAGAATCCAATCAAGCAGCAATTAATCTCTACAAAAATTTAGGCTATATCTCTCATAAGCTCTCAAAGAGATATTATAGTGACGGCGAGACTGCTCTCATTATGATTAGCAAAATCTAGTTTTTTATTTAGACTTTTAGTTGCTAGTCTCAAATTCGTTTGTTTTTAAATTAAAAAATAAAAAAAGAGTGATAATGGAAGACTAGTTTTAGAAGTCATCCATACCAGGCATGCCGCCAGGAGGCATTCCACCGGGCATACCACCGCCACTAGATTTGGCAGCAATAATGTCATCTATTCTTAAGATCATTTGAGCGGCTTCGCTAGCGGAAGAAATAGCTTGTCGGGCAACACTAACTGGTTCAAAGACTTTTTCTTTAACCATGTCGGTTGGTTTTCCGGTTTCTAAATTTACACCAGCAGTATCAGAACCCTTATCGTGTGCAGCTCGTAAAGCAACTAGAACATCGATAGGATCAAGACCAGCATTCTCAGCTAAAGTTCTTGGAATGATTTCAAGAGCTTCTGCGAATTTCTCAACTGCGAGTTGTTCTCTACCAGCAAGAGTGTTGGCGTAATCCTTCAACCTTTTGGAGAGATAAATTTGAGGTGCCCCACCACCAGGAACAACTAGACCATCTTGGATAACGTTTCTAACGACACAGAGAGCATCATGAATGGAACGTTCTGCTTCATCAACGATTAAATCGCTTCCACCACGAATCATTATGCTAACGCTCTTAGGATTTGGACACCCTTCAACGAAAATAAAATCATCGTCGCCGATTTTGCGTTCTTCAACAACACCAGCTTGCCCCAAGTCTGACTTTTCGGCACCCTCGATTCTAGTAACAAGAGTTGCACCAGTAGCCATACTAAGTTTTTCTATATCGGATTTCTTGATTCTGCGAACAGCCAAGACACCTTTTTTAGCAAAGAAGTGTTGAGCAAGGTCATCAATGCCTTTCTGGGAGAGAACGACATTAGCACCAGTAGCAATAACTTTGTCAACCATGTCTTCAATCATTTGTTGTTCTTGGTCGAGGAAAGATTTCATTTGATCAGGACTTGTAATATTGATTTTAGCATCGAATTCAGTCTTGGTGACTTCGATAGCAGCATCAATAATCAAGATTTTAGCTTTATCGATTTTCTTAGGCATGCCAGAATGAACAACGCTCTTATCAAGAACAATACCCTTGATAAGTTCAGTTTCCTTAATGGACTCGCCTTTCTTCTTCTCGATTTTGATGTTATCGATGTCGCAAACTTTCTTGCCACCTTCATCTACAGTGACTTGTAGAGCAGCGTTAATAACGATCTCAGCAAGATCTTGACTGTGACCAGCAATAACCTTGCTGCTCATTGAAGTTCTAACACTTTCTTTGAGCATTGCACGATCAGTAATGTCAACTTGAATGGCTAATTTTTCCAAGTTATCCAATGCATGAACGGTAGCTTTACGATAGCCATCAACAATAATGCTAGCATGAACATCCTGAGACAATAATTCCTCAGCTTGCTTCAATAATTCACCAGCAATAATGACCACAGTAGTGGTTCCATCGCCAACTTCGTCGTCTTGAACTTTTGCTAATTCAACAACGAACTTGGCTGCTGGATGCTGAATCTCCATTTCTTTGAGAATGGTAGCACCATCGTTAGTAATCACAACATCACCGAAGGAATCAACGAGCATCTTGTCTAGACCTTTTGGTCCGAGAGCTGATCTGATTGCTTCTGCGATAACTTTTGCTGCAGCAATATTGTTTTGCTGAGCATTTCTTCCTTGGGTCCTTTCAGTTCCTTCTCTTAAGAGGAGGACTTGTTGACCACCTATATTTACGAGACTCATTTTATCTTGATTCTCCAACGTTTTTTAAAATTTGATTTATTATTCTCCTTACTTTCTTTAGTAAGCGATTTTCTGGTGATTTGTACTGATATTTAAATCTTATGTGTGGTATACTTAATGCTAAAAATTTGTTCTAATCCATTTCATTTTTCAGAAGTTTATCTGGTTGTGGACGAGTTCGGGAAAAATTTAAAATCAAATTAGATATCCATATGAATTATCCGGAAATGCATCTAAATAATGAATTTCTTACGGTGATTGATTTGGTTGTAGCTTTGGTGAAAGATGAGAACAATATTGAACAGTCGATAAAAATAGGCATTGAACTTATCAATGGTTTCCAAAATTTGAAATCACCTGTTGTAATCAAACCGAATATCTGTACTCTAAATGATAAAACTGGTTTTGCTGTCAATGATGTTCGAGTAGTTG
>DAOVHJ010000102.1 GCA_030671945.1 Candidatus Heimdallarchaeota archaeon | reverse complement strand
CAAAGAATAATTTCAAACCACAGAGTAGAGCAAGAAGTCCAATGATTATATTCATAGAAGCACCTAGTGGAAAAGCGAAATCTTGTCCACCAAACACCAATAAACCTTGCCCATCAAGAAAGTGCATTTCAGCTAGACCCGTTGTATAATGAACGATAATACCAAAAATGGCATTAGCAATTAAGAGAATACCACCGAAGAATAAGAAGAAAAAGGCCCAATCTTCTGTTTTTTTCAATTCCAACATATTATTCACCAAAGATAATTTACATTTCTTTATTATATATAGCATTGAACTTCAAACAATTAAATAAGACTTTCTAATAAAATCGGTTCAGAAAAAAATCATTTTTTGGAGTAGGTTTCCAATATTCCTCCTGTGATAATTTTAGATGCAGCAACTAAATCAGATAATTGAACATACTCGTTGGATTGATGAAGAACGGAAGGGGAACCACCACCAATAATGACAAATGGAATATTATCAGGGGGAATTAATGCAGCAGCATCGGTTCCATAGGTTAAACCAATAGGATTTTCATCACGATTAGAAATTCGTTTGGACCATTTCAATAATCCTTTCACAATTGATTCATCTTGGTTTGTTTCTACTGCTGGAATTGCATGGAGAACTTCATGAGTATATTTACAGTCATTTTCGTCAGAGAGTTTCTTCATTTGATCAGTTATAGATGAATTAAATTCCTCTTGATCTACTTCAGGTATTAATCTAAAATCGCAATCTATGTAACAATCCTCAGGTACGACATTAATTTTAGCACCACCACTAATCATACCTACATTTAGAGTTGTTTGACCTAGTAAATCATGTTTAGTTTTAGGTATAATATCTTTAAGTGCCTTAATTCCTGTACAAACACCTTCTATTGCATTTATCCCAACTTCTGGCATACTCCCATGAGCAGCTTTACCTTTTACTTTCATTCGAATCCAATAAGGTCCTTTTTCTGCAATACCAACTTTCAAATCAGTTGCTTCAGTTATAATTAAACACTCGGCTTTATTCATAACACCTTTTTCTTTTAGATGAAACGCGCCGTTCATACCTACTTCTTCATCAGCCGTTCCTGCAAATACTAAACGATAATTCAATTCAATATTTGATCTACTAATTGCATCCATAACTGCTATTAGAGAAGCTACTCCTCCCTTCATATCAACTGTTCCTCTTCCGAATAATTTACCATCTTTCTCTGTTACTTGTAATGGAGGATATTTCCATTGAGATTCATCTCCAACAGGTACTGTATCAAGATGACCACTTAGAACAATATCCTTCTCACCTTTTCCGAAAGTTATCACAATATTACTTCGATGTTCATCCATTGAATAGATTTTTGAGTCAAAACCAAGTGATTTGCTTTCTTCCTGCAGATATTTTGTTATTTCAATCGTTGAACCCGGGGGATTTTGACTGTTAAAAGCTACAAGATCTTTTGTTAATCTTTTAATCAATTTCTCATCTACTAATTCGATTATGGATTCAATTTTCAATAGTTTGTCTCATCCTCTATGGTTTTCATTAAATCTGGAACATTATCTATAATGAAAAATTTTATTGATGATTAATTTATTCACCCAAATCTTACACGATTGGTGTTAATTTATTGTATGTTTGAATTATCGCTTCATAGATATTCTTTTCTTTCATAGAATCCCAAATCTGAGCGAAAATTGGTATTATCTCAGCAACTTCGGGAACAAAATAGGGATCAAGTTTCTTGTCTTTTATCTTTAGATTTTCAAACAATTTCTTTTTGATATGTATACAGATTGCATCTACTATTAGTGAAAGCTTCTCAATGTTTGATTGAGCTATTGATTTTAAATTATCATTTGTGAATAAATTAGTGTTTAAAAGAAACGCACGACCAACTTCATGAATTATGATTTTGTAGAGAGTCATATCATCTTGGTTTGCAGAAACCATTATTTTTTCTGCAAGTAAATTCGTTGCTATTGTTGTTGTGGGTTCAACTAAATAGATAGTAAATTCAGGATAAGGAAATTTTATATTAAGTTCTTTCTGCCATGCCAAAATAATATTTATGGGGCTTACTATTACGTTTAAATCACTTATTCGTTTGTCAATCATTACTTTAGTATTCTTTTCCCAATTTTCTTTATAGAAGCGTTCCCACAATCCTCCAAGTATTCCCTGAAATTTCTTAAATATCTCCTTAACTAAATCTTTATGTTCGAATAATTTCTTAAATTGTTCATCTAAGACATTCAAAGGTACATAAATAGGCATGTTGTCAAATATTTCAGGATAACTATTAAGCAAAGTTTCAATTGAGCCTTCCTCAATTGCTTCTGATATTTTCTCAAAACTACTAATTACAGTTTCTAGGTCCTCTGCTTGTATATAACTTGGAATTTGAAAAAGAACTGCAAAAAGTTCAGCATTGCAACCAATAGTCATACATTTCTTTGAAATTTCTTCCCAATTCTTGTATTCATCTTCTAAGATGCTGAAGCGATGTTTTAAACCATAATCAGAATTAAAGAAGGATCCTTCAATTTCCAAACAAGAAAAAACATGCATGATGATATTTGGTGTCAAGTTTGTTGTAATGTTTATTTTTTGAGTCAACTTTTTCTCTCCAGAAACACTTGCTCATATAATATCTTGCATTAGGTAATTGCTCTATAAATAAAGAATTTATGCTAAATATCGAAAAATATAGTCTAAGAAAATACAATTAAGAGCTAAAAAAAAATTACGCTTTTTCACTTACTGTTGTATAAGATATGACTTCATTTGTCTCGACACTCACAATTGCTACTTGATTTTCTTTTGGTAATAATTGTAAGTGATTAAAAATACACTTTTGATGGGCTTTTCTCTTTTCAGATAATTCTTTATCACTAAAGATATGCATACAGTCTTCATTTTCAAAAGTAAAACCACAAAGATAACACTGATCCTTATCCTCAGGTTTTTCTATCAAAGGTACTTTTTGATCCGTTACTAGGAGTCCAAAGACTTTTTGGGTTGACATATTTACTGATTTAATCCCCTTTAAAATTGACATAATTTTTCGAATAAAATAATGGAATAATTAATTTATAATAAAATAAACTCTAAAAATCAATATAAGGATTCCCAATTAGGATTATATAATCTGAATCCAATAGACATGCCAAAACAATTTATACTATTTTGATAATAAGAACATATTCTTACTTATAGTAAGAATCCTTTGATTGAATGATCTAAGAATTTACGAAAGAAGTTGAGAGCTATGTCATCCAAACATAATTCAGTTGAGAATTCTTTACCATTATTACTTGAGAATCTGAAAAAAACTTTTAGTAAAAATGTTCAAGGACCAATAAAGCATTTCGAAAGGGAGTACCAAGCAACCACAAAAAAAGAATTCTTAAAAGATATTGCTAAATTCCTATCAAATAGAGGAGTAAAAAGACTAGCAGGTATTACTGCTTGGAAAAGTAATAATGAGTTACGTATTGCTTATCACTTTATTGCTAAGATAGGTACCGATTTCTTAGATACAAAAATTACCATAATTATATTTGCACCTCTTGAAAACGCGGAAATTGAATCCATTATTGGTATCTTTCAAACTGCGAGAATTTTCGAGGAAGAGATTAAACAAGAGTTTCAAGTTGAATTTAGTAATTGAATTATTTTTTCAGAACTTTTTTACAGATTTTTCATTTTCCTATGGGTTCTTTAATTGATAAAATGTTAATTCAGTTAGTTTATTAAAGACTGATTTCATAGGTTGTACTAGTAAAATCATTCATTGAAAAATGATGAGTTTTTATCATTTAGATTATGACAAATAAATAAAGGGTTGATACTGTTGTCTGAAGAAAAAGATACAGAAGAAATCATAGAGGAAACAGAAGAGCCCGAAACAACTCTAACAACAGAGGAAGAAGAAGAGATTCTCGAAGAACCAATTGAAGCAAAGGAAACTGAAGATGAACCATTGGAAATAGAAGAAGAAGAATCAATTGAAGCAGAAACTACAGACGAAGCTGAAGAAATTGAAGTCGAAGAAGAGATTGAAGTAGACGAAGAACTAGAAATTCCTGAAATACCTCTTGAAGTAGAAGCTGAAGAACCTCTAGAAGTGGAAGAAGAATTTGAAATTCCAGATATCCCCCTCGAAGTAGAAGAGGAGGAATCTATCGAAGCTGAGGAACTTGACGCTGAACCAGAAGAAGAGGAAGACATTGTTGTTGACGAAGAAGTTGTAGAAGCTGAGGAAGTCAAACCAGTAAAGAAACGAAAGAAGCGAAAGAAAAGAAGCCGAAAAATGTTAACTGGTTTGATTGTAGGTGTTTTAGCCGCCTTAGTGATCGAGGTTACGTTCTCAATTCCTTTTTGGTTGAATGGAGTAAGTCGTCCAGACTTATATTACATAGAATTAGTTTTAATTCTCATAGCAATGACACTACCTGGATTATTCTCCAGAAGTGTTCTTGAGGGATTACTTGGAGGATTTTTAATATTCCTCGCTGCATTTGTCCCACCATTAGTTTTGTCACTCTCAGGTCTTAATGTAATACTTAACCCATTAACACCATTATTTTCAAGTGTAGATTATTCGATACCTGCATTTGAAGCGTTTAAGAGTTTGTTCAGTGCTTTAGGTGAGATTGACTTTAATACGGTCCGATATTGGATTTGGATTATTGATCTTGTACTTATGTTCATCTTAGTTGTTCTTGTAGTTGTTATTGCCACAGCATTAGTCAAAAGCATTACAATTAAGAAGAAAAAAGTAGGACATTGGATAGGAATTCCATTACTCAGTATAGGATTAATCGTTTTTGCAATATTCACACCAATAATCTTCTCATCGACGTTTGGGATAGTACAAGCAAGTTCTGCTTTTCTTGGTGGATCAGCCAAGATGCAGGAAGCATATGCAATGATTGAAACTGAAGGAATGACTACACAATCACTAGAAGACTTTGGCGGATTAATGGCTGAAGCGAATCAAATGATGGGTGATGCACAATTAAACTTCCAAGGATTACGAAACATTGGATTATTTAACTTGATGAGTATTATACCGAATCAGTATAGTCCATTCATTGAAGCTGGTGATCAGCTGGCACTAGCAACGCTTGCTCTGACGGAAATTTTGGTTCCATTATTCAATGGCATATTTGATTTAACTTCAAGTTTGAATAATGCAACAGATAGTATGGCAGGTTTCGGAACATCACCTAGCTTGATGCTAGGAGATATTGGCAATTCTGGTATCCACAAGAATGATCTTACAGATGTTGATGATTTGAAGCTAAAGATAATTGCAGCAATTGCAGGTTTAGACGATGCAGAAGTTGCATTAACTGAAGTTCAAACAGAATTAGAATCTGGAGATTTTGATGAAGCATTCGCTGGAGTTACTGAAGCTCTTGATAGAATCGACACAACCAAACTACCTGCATTTTTAAGTGGGCCAATCTCTCAGATAATTGAAGAAGTTGGTGGATATGGCGACCATATTACTGGCTTTACAGATTTACTAGCCTATACAACTAGTTCAATCGGTCCAACTAAAGGCATTTTGTGGACTGCATACAATAGCATTGAAGGCAATGAAAATCTAAAATATTACAAATTCACAGATGCTAAGAATTCATTCCAGCAAGCAGTTAATAATATAACTAGCATTACACTAGAAACTTATATTCCTACTCCAGAACTAACTGGTATAGTTTCCGCTGATGTAACAGGTGATTTCTCACTTCTACTAAATGATTTACTTGGGCTTATGGAACCCTTGCTAAATGAAGAATTGAATTATGCAATAACTCTCGAAGGCATCGATAATATGATTGCAGACTTTTACACTGCTCCTGATCTCACTGCTGTCGATTACTTATCTATATATTCACCAATTACTGATGCAAATACAACAGCTATTTTTGGTGAGTCTGCTCAAGTGAAATTAGATGAATTTAGAACTAATATAGCAACAGATGGTTATGGTACTGAGTTCAATGGTGCAGGAGTCAGCCTTGAAGGTGTACTAACCAAAGATTTCAAGCCGCAAGAATTTGGAGAAATAACCAATAAAACGGCACATGCTCTTTGGTTCTTCCTAATTGGTTGTGAAGATTATGCAAATCAAAATTTCGCTTCGGCCACTGCAAATTTAGTGACAGCAGAAGGTGAAATGAATACAACTGTATTACTATTAGCAGTCGACGATCCTCAATACTTGCAAAATTATCTCAATAACTGGTCATTAGCAATTACAAACATAAGAGCTCACATGGAAGCTAATGGAACTATTGGGGAACATGCTGCGGGTTTAACACTTATAGATACAGATTTCAATAATTTGTACACAGCAACTGATGAACAAGCCTAATTTGAAAATAAAAAATTAGAAGAAGAAATTCTCTTCTTCTTTTTCATTTCTTTTCTTTTATTCATCTAATTCTTCATCAATGTCTAATGGATACAAGTATCTTTGTTCTCTACGATAACCACCTACTATGCCACCTGCTGTAATTAAGAGTAAAAAGAGTATGAAATAAAGTAAAGAATTTATTATCACAGTTGCGATATTTGTAGCAATCCATGTTTTGTATAGAAAGCCAATGAACAAAGCAGTTACAGGAATTGAAGCAAAAATTCCGGTATAAATACCAAATCTTCTGTCGCCAGCAATTAAACCACCTATGAAACCACTCGTAAAGTATCCTATGAATATTATAATCAGGCTTAGTACAGCACCACTTTTAGGAAGTTGAAGTAGTATAAGGGGATTAACAAAGAAGAAAATAACGTATATAATTCCAACAAGCATCATAGTAATTATTGCACCAGCAATTAAGGAAGTAGTACTTCTTGTTGCAGTTGTTCCTTCTAATTTTGATTCAAGATCTTTATGAAAGGTTCTGAATGGTGAAACGTCAGTTGTTGAATCCTCATCAATGAGGTCTTTGTATTTTTTGCGGAAATCAGCTAATAATCCTTGTAGAGTTTTATTTACAAGTGGTTCATTATCATTTGAATGACATATTGAAGCAATAATGAATCTATCATCTGCTTGATAGGCAAGTTTTCTATCGATTCCTTCTATTGCACTTATGTCCACCAAACCTGCTTCACTGGAGAAGCTTTTAAAAGCAAGTAGTAATCCTGAGACTAGTTGTTCATCAATTGTTTTTTCTTTGAATTCAGTGCACCAATCGTAGATACAAATACCACTGTTACTATCTATAATCCAAATGTTTTCTATTGCCAATTTTAAATCAACTACTAGAATTTGTTTCTATAGAAATAGGTTCATTATCCTTATTTTACTTTTATGGGAGAAAAGTGTTTGGAATATTTTCTACTTTTCATAATAATTAGGTGAAAAAAATTCCAACATAATTTTGTGTCGACTTTACCGCTAACGTAAAGTTATTAATGAAAATTCATGAGGTAATAATAGTATACCAATTAGTTATAGCTAGAGGGTTAATCATTGAATTTAATAGAATGTGCAAAAGTAAAAATTTCTGACGCTTTGGTGTCTCCGATATTACCTGAGAGTGTAAAGAACGATCTTGAAGGGTCAGGCAACGTCTTCTTAACTATTTATTCCAAAAAGAGTAAAACACTAAGATTCTTTCCTACTAAAGATGATGATATCTGGTGGTTAAAAATCGCGATTAGTAGTTTTAGTCCTGAAACAAGTGGTAATATTCTAGCTAAATTAAATAAATTAATTACAGAATTTGTTTATTCAACCGGTGTTTGTATTTCAAAATCTGATTGTTTCTGGGATGGAATCATTCTTGATTCCTCATTCAAAACTAAAAAGGAAGAAATAATCAATACTATAAAGGAAATACCAAACGTCAAAGACGTAACAATGAAGGCTATTGAATAAGAAAAAATAATAATTGAAAGGTCGATTTGTCGACCAATCTTTGAATTGTTACTTCAGAAATCTAATTCTTTCACACGATTCACTATGAATCGATTCATAACAATCCAATATTCTA
Source organism: Candidatus Heimdallarchaeota archaeon (assembly GCA_030671945.1). Classification (GTDB taxonomy): domain Archaea; phylum Asgardarchaeota; class Heimdallarchaeia; order JABLTI01; family JABLTI01; genus JABLTI01. Next base: position 67 of record DAOVHJ010000102.1, on the reverse strand, counting down.
CTTCTGCAGTTTTACCTGCTCCAACGATTTCTTCAAGTTTCTTGAGATGCTCTTCGTTTTCTGGTTT
>DAOVHJ010000301.1 GCA_030671945.1 Candidatus Heimdallarchaeota archaeon | reverse complement strand
CTGTAAAAACAAACCTAATTGGTATGGATATTGTTGAGCTAAATCCTTTATATGATACTGCAGATACAACTGCGATTAATGCTGCGAATTTTCTCGTTCAATTTGTCTCATCAACTTTTTGGAAAGAAAAAAATTCAGTAATGTAATTTTTCTTCAATAATCATCCAAGATTTTTTTGATGCCACTGAATGTGGGAGTTGTAAGTTGTTTGCCATCTTCTCTCAAACATAAGAACCAAAACTCCAACAATTATCATTAGTATAAATACAATTCCTGCACCTGCAAAGAAAATGGCCATTATAGTTGTAGAAGGATTTTCGAAAACAAAACCTAGCAATGCAGATAATAATCCTATAATTAGCAATGAAAAAGTGCCTGCGAATAGAACATTTAGGATTAAATACCATAAAGCAATAATTTTCCCTTTCAATGGAAACTTTCTCTCTTCTCGATCTGGCGATTTTAGTAAATGTCTGCGAAGTTTCTCATATCTCATATATTGAATAAATGGTGTTCCTATAAAATAAGTTACAAAAACGATTATAGTAGAAATAAACATATCAACTTTTGTTGTATTTTCATATGGTCCATGTGGGTAAAACCAATGATCTGAAAGATCCTTCAGGGTCAATAATAAATAGTAATAGTAACCAATTCCGAATGTCGCAAGACCGAAAACAAGCCAATCACCATGAGATCTTTGTTTCAGAGGTTTTTGAATAGATTCGAATTTTGGTTTATGTCTTGGTTTTGTTGGATAAGTTGCTTCTAGAAAATCAATAACTTTTTCTCTAGTAAATCGTTTTTTTTGCACAACAAAACAAATAGGACAAATTGGTTGGTCTTCATTTATTTCGTTTAAACAATTAAAGCATTTGATTTTCATAGTTCAATCACAGTTATGCAACAGTCGATACTAATAGGATGTTTTATCTTTTTTAATTTATGTTTATCTAGTGATGCTGTCTGTTATATCTGCAATAATTTTTAAAGTAATATCCTAATGGTATGTATGATTTAAAAACTACAAAACAGTGAATTCAAAGCGGGATTAAGGGAATATTATTAGCTAATTGGACAGTACAAAATTTGTTTAGTGTAAAACTAATAATCGATGCGATTGCAATTCCCTTAGGTTTAATTGCTACGATTGTTATCATATTCAAAAATAAACGCAATGTAGCGAATATTTTATTTGGTATGATTACATTTTGTGGGGGAGTTTTAGCAGTGATTTTTAGCTTATTAAAAGAATATTATTATCTATTAGGGAATAATGTTGCCGCAATTTGGTTCGAAAAATTAATGATGTTCTCATTGTTTCTTATGACCATACCAGCTTTAAGTTTCTCAATATTTTTCTGGAGAGCAAAATATAAATCCATTCCAAGATATTTACACTCCTTTGTTTTTCTACCGGCTTTTAGTTTATCACTGTGGTTGTTTTTGGATAAAGACATCCTTGAATTGGTTCCAACAGAATATAGTGTGAATACTCAATTTAAACTGACTTTTGCAATCATAAGTGTCTTGATCATGTTTCTGATCTTTCTTTTACTTGTAATTGAAATGCGTATGATGGCTAAACGAGCAACATCATTTCCGGATTTACGAAGAAGAATGAATCTCTTCACATATGTTTTTGCTATTGGATTTGGTGGAGCATTAATATCCATTTATTTATTCCAATTCATTCCAGGTTTTCAAGATGCCTTACAACCCTCAACTTTGTTCATTATTCTTGCAGCTATACTCTTCTCTCTAGCGTTTACGGCGGCTTTAAGCCACAGTAAAACAAAATTATGGCATGGTTGTCCAAAGCTATTGATTGAAAATGGTGGAGATACGTATTGCCTGAATTCAGAGGAAGGGGACGTGAAGTCTGTAAAAGTTTTGGATTTAGGAGTAATTATTGAACGAATACAAATTGACACTGATATTTTGAAAACAGGGGCTGATAATTGCGCCAATTCTATTTTCTCAAATTCTGATGATGTCGTTTGCTGTTTAACAACACATTATCCCATAAAAGTCTTGAATGAAGAAGTTACTCGAGATGAAATGGAGTTAGCAAAAGCAATGGACATCTTGGATGGGAAAGAGCTGTGCTCTGAATGTTTACATAAAATTATTGCTTATAGAAAAGAGCATAAAGATAAAACAAATGCAGAAATCAAGATGCTTTTCTTAGGAATAGGGGCCGATGAGTTTTTTGGAGTAGCTTAATTCTTTTTATGTTTTCCAGCTGGTAGAATGATAAGTTCGAACTAAAGGGTCGAAATTCACTAATAATTCTAAATCTGAAAAGTTAACTTGACATATTTTGAAACCTTTTGTGCCACACTTCAACATTTCTTTTCCTAGCTTCCCCTCTTCTACTAGGGATTTGATGTGTTTGAGAGTATAACCACGTTTTAGTTTTGTGAAAGACTTTAGGACAATTTGATTTCCAAGTTTATTTACAACTTTGAAGATAAACTTGATTTGATTAGGCGAATGAGGGACAAGGGGATTACAAAAAACAAGCAAATAATCATTTGTACTTACTTTATGAAAATCTGGATTGAGAGCTATGGATTCTTCATCTAATTTGAAGCGATTGTGTAAAAGAACATCTTCAGCGAATATAGGGTCACCAGGAATATTGGCATAGCTGCTTGGGACATAGTTCTTGCGAGTACTATCAACTTGAATTAAGAATGTATTCGCTTCTTTTAACACAACCATTGTTCTCGACTATTCATGAAAAAACAAGGTTATTTCTTTCTTCCGATTCCTACGCTGATATTCACATAATATTTCCTTCGATTAGACAAAAGTTAAAAATAATGTTAGGAATAACTCTTTCATTCAATGGTGAGACAATTGAGTGAACTAATAAAATTCTATCATTCGGATTTAGCTGATGCCCTATACTATTTTGAGTATCATGGACCTTTAAAGAAGAAAATAGGCTGGATAGAACGGGACAAAGAAGCAAGAGCATTATATAAAGTAATCAGAGAAATAAAGTTTACTCGATTCAAACATTTCTTGCCTTGGGCTAGAAATATAGTGGTTCTTCACGATATTGAATCGCCAAAAAAATTAGCAAGATATATAGAGAATAATCCTCCTAAAGGAAAGTTTGGAGAAAAGTGGCTCGAGGAAATTCAGAAATTAATAGATATTGTGTCTGAAATCCTAAATTATTATAAGAAAAATGTCTTGACGAAAGAAAAGGAAAAAGAGTTAGAAAATAACCGAGAAGAAATTAAGGAGAAATATTCTAAATATTGGTCTAAATTACAAGAAGAATCACTCAAGCTTCCAGGAATATCTTGGAAGAGAAAAAAACCGATTGTCTGTCTTCTTTATCCTATAGATGGCCGGTTATCCCATAAACTCACTTATTCTGATATCGCTTACATTGAAACTTCAAAAGTAATGATTGAAAGAGATGATATGTTTCTTCATGAAGTTGTAAAATTATTGAATTATTCCAAACCAATTGGTTCTTGGGTTAGGCAAGATAGACGAGGAGTTAGAGCTATAGCTTATGAGTTATTCACTGAGCTACAAACAT
>DAOVHJ010000338.1 GCA_030671945.1 Candidatus Heimdallarchaeota archaeon | reverse complement strand
TTGAAAACATCAATTCCTAAATCACCCTTAGCACTTTCCTCTAGGAAAGAACCTGTTCCAGCAGAACAAGTTGCATTCATTGCATAATCAACAGGAACACCGTTTTGAAGGAACATATATTTGGAGTCCTGACCTCCAATCTCGAATACAGTATCTACTTCGGAATCATAGAATACTGCACCTCGAGAATGAGCAGAAATTTCATTATATACAGCAGAAGTTCCTAGATACGCTGCAACTAGTTCTCGACCGGAGCCAGTAACCCCTACTAAATTGACTTTCTGATTTCCAACTTGTGAAATAATTTCCGTTATGCATTTTCTTGTAGCTTCTACTGGATTACCACTAGTTCTTCCATAATAAGAAGCTATTACTCCTAAATCTTTGGGATCTACTAGAACCGCTTTAGTTGTTGTGGAACCAACATCCACACCTAAAAGGAAGGAAGAATCTTTCTTGAAATCCTTCTTATGTTCAATTGATTCGATAATTGTAACTTGCTTTCTGAATTGCTCTAAAGATGGCATAGAAGAGAAACTTTTGCTAGTAATCAAGTTCAATTCTTCATGAATTGGATTATCTTTTGCAAGGAGTGCTGCACCATAAGCTTCGAAAACCGGGCTGACATCTTTGAGAACAACTTCAACATCTCCCACTTCTTCCTTGAGTTGTTTAATGAAAGCAGTGTTAAGAGAAACCCCACCAATAACAAGTAATTTCTTAACATCAACTCGAGATTGAACGATTAATCCTTTGATTTTGTTAGCCATGCTCGCAAGAACGGAAGTTAAAAGATCTTCAACTGATGCTTCCCCACGATTCAATTTATGAGTGATATCAGACTTACAATGAACGGAACAACGAGAAGCAAGTTCGGTTTTTTTACCTTTATGGGCGAGAGAGATAGCTTCTTCAAGAGAAATACCTAAACGATCAATCTGCTGTATGAAAAATTCTCCACTACCAGCTGCACACTTATCATGGGACAACACATTGAGGATATATCCTTCCTTACTCAAGACATACAAAACAATGGCTTCCCCGCCCAAAGAAAGAACAACGTCAAATTGCTCCTCTAAAGCTTTTATCCCTCGTTCAACAGCAATAATCTCAGAAATCTCACCAAAAGAACCACTCACACCATAGAAAGTCTTACCAGGATTACTGTTTGCTTTTAGAAGTTTATCAAGAACTTCTTGAGGTTTCCCTACATGAGATTCTTTGGCAATTGTATACTTGCCTTCTTCGTCAACCCTAACAAGATTGACAGATACCGAACCGATATTGACACCTACATAATAGTTGGAAATAGCTACCACACTTCACAAAGTGATTATACACTATTTATGAAAACACATCTGATATAAGATTTTCCTCTTAAAAAAATATACTAAAAATCTTATAAGTGTGTTTCTAAAAATAAAAACGAAATAAGTCAAAGAAAAAAGAAAGGAAGGAATCCTTTCAAAAATCATTTACCTTAATCATCCGCCTACCGAGGATGAAGTGGAAGAAGTAAAACGCTCAATTGAAGAAAACACAAAGGAATAGAATCACATTTTTCGGCAAAATTCCTTCTAGTTCTTTGTTTTTATTCACAAGATTTAATTTCAATTATGTTAATTAAAACTTCATTCATATAATACCTATGAGGAATTCATTTGAAACTATTCGAACCTATTAAACTAGGAAATGTTGAAATTAAAAACAGAATCGTCATGCCTGGGATGGAGACTAATCTTGGCGATGAAAATGGTAATGTTACACCGCAAATTATTGAGTATTACAAACATCGGGCAAAAGGTGGAACAGGATTAATTATTGTTGAAGGCGTATTTTTTGATAAAATTGGACGCGGAACACTGAATATGCTTAGTATTGAATCGAGCAAGCAAATCAAGGGACTCAAACAGCTTGCTGAGGTAATTCATACTTATGGTGCGAAAGTTCTCGGTCAGCTCTATCATGCTGGTATTCAATCAACTAGTTTTTTGACTGGTGAGCAGATTGTTGGTCCTTCAAATATCCCAAGTAAAGTTATTGGCGTAATTCCTCAACCTATGACTAAAAAAATGATTAAGGACGTTGTTAAAGGATATGCTGAAGCTTCTGCACGATTACAAAAAGCAGGATTTGATGGTGTCGAAGTTCATGCGGGTCATGGGTACCTTTTGAATCAATTCTTCTCTCCTTTGTTTAATGACCGTACTGATGAATATGGTGGCACTCTTGAGAATAGAACAAGATTTGCAGTTGAAGTCTCAGAAGCTATTAGGAAGAAATGTGGCGAAAATTTCATCATTTGCTTTCGACTTAACTGCGAAGATTTCATAGAAGGTGGATTATTGGTAAATGAAATGGGTTTGATCGCTCAGAAATTGAGCCAAGTAGGAGCAAATCTACTAAATATAACTGCTGGAATTTTTGATTCCCCTTATTATCCCGTTGTACCATTCATGAATCGACCTCGAGGTTTGTATTCTAAATACTCTAAAACTATCAAGCAGTTTGTACGTCGTATTCCAATTTGTGTTGTTGGTAGAATAAATACTCCTGAAATTGCAGAAGAAATCCTACAAGATAATCGTGCGGATATGGTTGCTATG
>DAOVHJ010000165.1 GCA_030671945.1 Candidatus Heimdallarchaeota archaeon | reverse complement strand
TGCAGAACATCCAAAAGTCTCTGAATATGATTGGTCTTCCTTAAGATGTGGTATATCAGGTGGAAGTGCACTTCATGTAAGTGTCATGGAAAACTTTGAAGAAAAATCTGGTGCTCTACTTGTTGAAGGATATGGATTATCAGAAGCTTCACCCGTAACACATGCTAATCCTATAGATGTAAAATTACGCGCATTTGGAATAGGTTTGCCACTTACAAACACAGAAGCTAAAATCATTGACATAAACACTGGCGAGGATATTCCAGAGGAATTCGATGATGACGGTTTAACTCAAGAAGGTGAGCTTTTAGTTAGAGGACCTCAAGTGATGAAAGGTTATTGGAAGAAACCTGAGGAAACTGCAAATGTATTACTAAAAGACGGTTGGCTGAAAACCGGAGATGTTGTAAAAATGAATGAAAAAGGATTCTTCACGATCGTTGATCGTTTGAAAGATTGTATTTTTACCTCTGGTTATCAAGTTTGGCCACTAGATGTTGAAACAGCATTAATTGATCATCCAGATATCGCATTAGCAGCAGTCATTCCATTCAAAGACGAAAGTCTAAATGAGGTTATAAAAGCTGTAATAGTTGCTTCTGAAGGGGCACCTGAACACGACTACGAAACACTCAAAGCATATTGCAAATCTGTTTTAGCACCATATAAAGTGCCAAAGGAATTCGAATATCGCAAAGAATTACCACTAAGTCCAGTAGGAAAAGTCTTACGTAGACCACTCCGAGAAGAAGCTGCTGAAAAAATCAAAGCACAATTAAAGTAAATCTCATAGAAGGTAAGTAAATCTTTACTTACCATATTTTGTTTTTTTTTATTGATAATTAGCATTTGATTTGCTGATTGTTCAAAGGTCTTATAATGAGTTACCGTTTTATGATTATTTGATATGAGTGAATTAATCATAAAGACTCGAGATGCTTTAATTCAAGCCGGAATTTCTCCGAGAAAAAGTCTAAGTCAGAATTTTCTGATTAACAAAAATGTTCTAAATCGTCAAATCAAATATGCTAAACTTACAAAAGAGGATACAGTATTAGAGATTGGCGGAGGAACTGGATTACTAACAGAGCAATTAGCAAAAGCTGCTGGGAAAGTGTACTCTATTGAATATGATAGAAAACTTACTCAATACCTCAAAAGAAAATTCCAATCACATGATAATGTGACAATTTTAGCTGGCGATGCCTTAAAGCTTGATTATCCAGAAGTAACTAAGTTTATTGCAAACCTTCCCTACCATATTTCATCTCCGATAACTTTCAGATTACTTGATTATGATTTTGAGTTAGCAGTTTTAATGTATCAATATGAGTTTGCTCGAAGAATGGTGGCAAAACCAAGAACAGATGATTATTCTCGGTTGTCAGCTAATTTACAATTTCAAGCTGAAGTTGAGATACTTGAGAGGGTTCCTCGAAATTGCTTTCTACCAATGCCAAAAGTCGATAGTGCATTAGTTCTAATTAAACCAAAAAAAGAGAAACTGCCGATTTCAAGGAAGTATTATAGAATTACCTCAAGAATTCTATTTAACACAAAAAACAAACTCGTTTGTTCTGTTCTATATGATTACTTCAAAAGAATTATTCCTAAAGAGGAGAGATTTTCATTTAAAAAACAATTAGATGAAAGTCTGAGTTTTGCAAATAGTCGAGTAAGAGAACTTTCAGTTGAAGATTTAGTAAAAACAACAGGGGAAATCATGGAATTTCTACAAGCATCAAACCAACTAAATCTATTAAAATAAACAGAAATGGATATGATGTTTTATGCATAAGGTGATTGATGGTTTATCTTTAGACATTCCAAGTGAAGTCTATGATCCCGCTGAGGATTCTTTTCTATTAGCAGAAAACGTTCATGATTTAACTAACGAAAAAGTTTTGGAAGTGGGTTCAGGTTCTGGTTACGTCTCACTCTATCTCGCAAAGAAATTTCCGAGAGCTGATTTCTTCTGTGTAGAAATAAATCATATAGCTGCGAATGCAACAAAGAAGAATGCAAAACAAAACTCTGTAAATCTTGAAGTCTTATGTTCGGATTTGTTTACATCTCTTCATGCAAAAGAAAATAATTTGCAATTTTTTGATATTGTATTGTTTAACTCTCCATATTTACCAGTGAAGGATTTTGGGCTTTTAGAACAGGCTTGGTCTGGAGGAATTGATGGTTTAGATGTTGTAAAACCATTTCTCAAAGCGTTGCCTTTTTTCTTGAAAAATAATGGCAGCTGTTATCTTGTTGTTTCATCAAAAACGAATCTAGCATTATTAGAGAATATGATAGAGTTTCAAGGATTCAATTGCTTAATAAAAGATAAAATTGTTGAAGGGAAAGAAAGTATACTATTATATTACCTGAAAAAGAACATAACAGAATAGCGATTTCCTAACAATTTTAAATAGTTGAATAGAGAGTAATAGTATTACAAAGTTCAAGGTTGACCAGAATTTGAAAAAAAACGAAAATGATTACGTTGCATGGTATATATTAGCTTTATTTGATTATGGTATGCCAGTTTCAAATCTCTCCCAGAGACAATTAAATGAACTTTGGTCAAAAATACTTGAATCTTTTAGGAAATTCATTCCCAAAAAAGATTTCTTTGTTAAAGGGGAAATCAAAGAATTAGATAAGCCTCATTTAGAAGAATCATTTAAACTCGCAGAAATTGAATCGTACCAATCATATGTTGATTTACGAAGATCGCCTCTAATTGGTTTCTATAACAGACGTTTGATCATTAGATTAACTATTGGTCTTGAGGAATTCTTTGAACTCAAAACACATAGAGATGATATTTTACGTGATTTGAAATTTGTTTTTGAAGATTTAAAAGGAACAAAAGTGAGTGTTAAGGATCCTGAAGGCATAGGTGAGAAACCTTGGGAAATAAATGAAATTTTCTATTATCCATTAATTATAGTTCGTAATGGTGCTAAAATGATAAGAGAAGAAATCAAAGTTTCTAAAGAGCTCTCCGTTGACCCGATTTTCTCCATTCCGAGTACCTCATTGACCTATTCTCTACCTGAGAGAGGAAGATGGTTTAGCATGTTCAGTTTTAAGGAACACTACATTAGACTCAGTGTCAGGAGTGCTATGGTTTTCTGTGATGGTTGGATTCCCTTAGAGTTTAAACAGACTCTCATAAATGCTATTTACACCGGTGGAATTTATGAACAAATGCTTCGAACTAGGAATACACAAAAACCATTAACAAGACAACGAATGAGAGCAATTGATGATGACATTCTCATGAAATTAGCAGATCATATAAGAGACATGATTAAAACAAACATCGATGCAGCACGGATAGCTGAAAAACAAAGATTCATTGGCTTTTTCATTGCCAGCCTTTCCTTCCTAATCTCTGTAATGGCTTTCATTTTAAGTATGATAACAATCTTTCGCTCATAAAATACTGCTTAATTTTAAAGCATACTTTGTTCAAGTTTAAATAACTAGTTGGCATAATATAATATGAGGGATTTAGATGGCTTATGATCCAAGAAGTCGTTTAATTGCAGCTGAAGCTGATGAAAAATATTCAGAAGAAGTAGCAAAACAAAATATACGAACTTCATCAGTTAAGTCAATCATTATTATAGGGGTTTTAATAGCACTACTTATTGGCACAATTCTGATCATGGGAATATGAACTGAATTATTCTGGACTTCCTGCCAATAATCGTTGTATAATTAAATGGGCTTCTCGAGTTACCCCTCGAGGTATTTTGTAGAATTTTACATCAGCATTTTTCGCATAACTCATTTCGCGATCTGTTTCTGAATCACCAAAGGCATACCATTTGGTTACTGCTTTCTCCTTATCTAGCGTTCTAATAGCTTTTTCTGCAGCAGTTTTTTTACTAGTTTTAATAGGTAGAATATCAACAGCATAAGGATTGGGGACAATTTTTAGCTCATTTGCATATTCTTTAACAATTGGTTCAATATTCCTCAATAATTTCTCCGTTGTTAAACCATAGAGTGGTAAAGTGCGAAATGTTATCATAATTTCTTTTGGTTCTATCCAAAGTTTTCTTTGATCAGGTTGTATGTAATTTTCATAGGGTTCGAGTTCTCGGTATTCGCATATTGCTTCTGAGCATTCTTTCTTTATGTTTCTCAGTAATTCTCGAAGTTCTTTACTAATTCGTTTGCGAACTTTTTTCCCTTGGTACCAATTAACGAGTCCAAATTCACCGAATACTGGAATATACTCTTTCAAAGTATCATTTACATGGTTGAAAAAGTAATTGCGGACCCATTGAACACTTCTCCCAGTTATAAGACCAATAGGAAAGTCCAATTTTCGAATCGACTCTAAATCATTAATTATTAATAAATCTATGACTGAATCATTCGCATGATAGGTGGTTAAAGTTCCATCCACATCAAAAAGAAAACCTATTTTTGGTCTTGTCAAAAGCTATTCTCCTCATTCCTTACACAATTTATTTCTATTTTTTGGGATTTAAGCATATAAACTATTTCCCCTCTTATCAAAGTTTTGTAGCTTTTTTTTGGATTTGAGAATATTTAATTAGCTGAATGAAAGAGCTAAACTACTATGAGTAAATATAATGAATTAAGTTTAGATGAAAAAATCATCCAAATTGCAGAATGGATTGCTAATTCGAAACATCTTGTAGCTTTCACAGGAGCAGGAATAAGTACAGAATCCGGGATTCCTGATTTCCGAGGACCAGACGGTGTGTGGACTAGAAGAGATAAAGGCCTTCCTCCTCCGAAAATGAAAAAATCATGGAGTGAAATACAACCAAATAGTGGTCATCTTGCATTAGTGGAACTACAAAATATGGGTTTATTGAAATTCTTAATCACACAGAATGTCGATGGGTTACACTTAATTTCAGGAATAAAAGCGGATCTTTTAGCAGAATTGCATGGTAATAGTAATTTTATGGTTTGTTTATCCTGTAACAAAAAAATGACATACGAAGAAGCAGATTGGGATAAAAGTAGATGGGGTCCAGGTTATAGAACAAGCTCAGTTAATGAATTCCAACCAACCTGTCTAAATTGTGAAGGAAGAATTATTTCTTCAGTAGTGAATTTCGGAGATCCATTACCAGAAGATGATTTTTTGAAATCTCATGAGCATTCCGATCAAGCTGATGTTTACTTGATCATAGGTTCATCCTTGGTTGTTACGCCTGCAGCAGATTTGCCAGAATTAGCAAGAAAAAATAACGCAAAAACAATCTTAATCAACATGGGTCAAACGCCTTATGATGAACTGGTTGATATAAAAATCGAAGAGAAAATTGGTGGGGTAATAACTAAGATAGTTTCTCAAGTAAAGGAAAATCTTAGTTAACTCCTCTTTGTTAGTTTTTTAAAGGAAGCAATATTTTTTATTATCGAGAAACTATAGAGTGAGACGAGAGAAAATAAGATGATGGATTTCAGCAAATTAGAGAAGCTAATGAAGGCATTTGCTTCCTCAACTCGACTAGGAATTATAGATTGCATTCAACTTGGAATAACAAATCCAGGAGACATAGCAATAACACTTGACAAGCATCGTTCAACCGTCGAAAACCATTTACGTATTCTTTTAGACGCTGATGTTGTGAAAAGGATAAAAACTAAATCCAAGAAAGGAATACTAGGTTCTACTTATATTTTGCAGAAGAATGCTAACGTTCTCATGGCAACAATAAAACATTTAGCAAAAGAAAATCAGTGAAAAAAATCAAGTTAAGGAAATAATGAGAAATAAAAGATTATTTAGAAGACTTTTCAATGGAATTAAGCATCTTATCACTCTTTTCTTGACGTTTTTGTAAACCAATTCTAATCCATTTATATTCCTCATTTTTCTTACGCAAGTTGAAGAGATAAGGAATTACATAATAAATAAATAGAATGCCAATTGTTCCAGAGAAAACTGAGGCCAAAATAGTAAGAAGTCTCTTACCGGGATTACTGGTTGAACTTAAAGGATTAGTACCTTCTTCAATCTCCTCGTAATCACTATAGTTGTCATTATCTGTATCATAGCGATCAGGATCAGTACCAAAAATCAAAATTTCTTCGCCATCTAACAGTCCATCATCATCCATGTCCGGATCTGTTGGAGAAGTATTGTAAATAATTACTTCTTGAAAATCTGTCAGACCATCTTCATCAGTATCAACTCTTATTGGTGAGGAGAGGTAAAGATAGACTTCGTCCGCATCATTAAGTAAATCCCCGTCTGTGTCATTTAAAGTAGGA
>DAOVHJ010000331.1 GCA_030671945.1 Candidatus Heimdallarchaeota archaeon | reverse complement strand
ATCCATAGATAAATACTCTTTGAGAGTATCAATCCATTTGTCAGGATCACAGGTTTCTTCCCCACCCCAAGGATAAGAATCAATGAAGAGATTATCTCCACCAAATAAGACTTTGTAATTTGGACAATAAATGTAAGAGGAACCTTTGGTATGACCACCTGTCTGTTTTACAATAACCTTAACATCACCATCAGAGATTTCCATTTGACCTTCAAAGGATTTATTCAAAGGAGTTAATTTTAAACCCTCTAAAGCCAAGGGATCATCAATTCGTTTCTTTTGATTTTCAATAATTTCGTCAGTCCATTTAGGGATGCCAATATTGAGTCTTTCAAGAGTCCACTTTGAACCAATAATATCACAATCAGAAACGTGTTGGTTGCCAATGATGTGGTCACCGTGGTAATGTGTAATAAAAACTGTTTCAAATTTCTTCTTTGTGACTTCCTCTACTTTTTCCCTAAATTCCTTTATTTTTCTTAGATTTGTTCCAGTATCTATCATGATTAATTTTGTTGGTAGTTCTATTGCTCCAACAACTACATCATAAAATAATTCATCAATCATTACATAGATGTTTTCTCCAAATTTCTCATAGATCATTTTTATTTCATCCATTTTACACTAATTTCTTTCCAAGTTCGAATGCTTCTTTCAACTTGTCTTGTTTCTGTTTTATCACTCCAGCATCTCCGGTACTTGGAGAAACAACTTGCCCAACAATCTCTGCTCTTCGATAATTTCCTGCATCAGTCATCATTCCAATAGTATGTCTTGCTACTGGTTCAGAACCTCCTAATGGAACTACAAAAGCAAGCTTCTTTCCTTTGATATATCCCAATCTGGAAGTGGCTAGTAATCTATCAAAAAATGCTTTGAATAAACTTGTTGGACCCCAATAATAGACTGGAGTTCCATAAACAAATGCTGTGCTTTTCCTCATTTCTTCGTTTATGATTTGCATGTCATCTTTGTATTTACATTGTCCTTTATCTGAACAAGCATTACATCCTTGGCAATGACCTATTGTTAAATCATTTAGAATTATCTTATGAGTTTCAGCACCAGCTTCCTTTGCTCCTGCTAGAACTTCATCTACAAGTAGCTCTGTGTTTCCTCCTCTTCGAGGACTACCTACTATACCTAGTACTCTTGCTTTGTTTGTTTCATTCATGGTGAAATACCTCGAAAAAAGATAGAATAAATATTGGCAATTATCCTGCCAATATTTTGTGTGATTTCTTTAATTGATCAATGATTGGTATTTTTTGTGGACATTTTGGTTCGCATTCACCACATTCGATGCATGCATCTGCTTGTTTCCCGGGTGGCCAATCTTTTGTTCCAATTTTAGAATAGTAGAGTTTTCCTTGATCTTGTTGACCATAGATTTGATGCATAATCATTGATCTAAAGATAAATGAAATATTCACTTCGTTGGGGCATGGCATACAGTAATTACAGCTTGTGCAAATTAAATCTGTTAATTCCTTGAATTTTGACTCGATTTTCTTTGTGTTTATTCGTTCTTCTCGAGTTAATGTTGTTTCTTTATCATTAGCAATTGCAATATTATCGTTGAGCATTTCTTCAGAACCCATACCTGACAATGCTACTGAAACATTTGGATTTGACCATACGTACTTAAATGCTAGATCAGTGTAATTAGTTCGTCCTTTAGTTAATAGGGGTTGTAATTCTTTTGGTGGATTACCAGAAAGCCTACCACCGCCCACTGGACCCATGACAAAAACTCCTAGACCTTTATCAGCTGCGTATTTTATAACTGATTCATACTGATCATCGAGAATATTGTACTGAATCAACATGACATCAAATGCTTCGGAATCTATGATTTCTCGTGCAACATTTGCGTCATCATGGAATGAAAATCCAAAGAATTTAATTCTACCATCTTCTTTTGCTTTCTTTCCTTCTTCAAGTATCTTTAGTGGTATAATTTTTTCATCCCAACGTTTTTTGCCTAAAGCATGAAGGAAGTAGATATCTATGTATTCTACATCTAATTTTTTTAGGCTATCATTGAGGTATTTGTCAAAGTGTTCCGTTTCTTTGAAATCTTCATGCCATACAGGACTTTTTGTTGACAATGTAACTTTTTCTCTGTATCCATCTTTTAGTGCTTTTCCTACCACAATTTCGCTTTCATAATCGTGGTAATTGTATGCAGTATCCACGTGATTAATTCCAGCATCTATTCCTTTACGAATGAGCTTGATTGCTTCCTCATGTTTGATTGCATTCTCACCTACCTTTATGGTAGGCAATCTCCCTGCACCACATCCAACAATTGAAGTTTCTATTCCTGTTTTTCCTAATTTTCTGTAATCCATTCTTAATCCCATAGAAAGTGTTTTTAATGTCTTACGAGTGACATTATATGTCACTAGCATGACACTTAGGTATATTAAGGTTTCCTTAGATAAGAATATATTATTATAAAGCGACACAATGTGAAAAACCATGAACGAGAAAAAATCCAAGAAACCAGAGACAGAGGATTATTTTTCATACAAACCGAAGCCCCTTAAATTTCTCACTAAGGAACAAATGAGAGTTGTTGGAGATTATTACATTATCATGCAAGCTCTCCGAAAGAAATGCATGACAGCAAAAGATATCCATAATCTCTATTATGATAAAGAGAAGGAGGAGTTTGGTTATACTATCAAAACTATTTATCGTTATATTGAGAAATTGGAAAAAGTGGGATTAATTAAAGAATCTGGTTATCGCATCACTAAGGGAACTAGAATTAGTGAGAAAATCTATTGTCGCGCTGCTAATTTGTTTTATGAAGAAGTTGAGGAAGGAGAAAAAAGCTGGTATGAAAGACCCGATGGGAAGGAATTTGTGAAAAGTCTTGGTATTCTTGTCAGTGAATTATTAGAAAATCCTGATTTTGATCATAAAGCATTTTATGAATTATTCAAGGATTTTGCTATTGAAAAAGATGGTGTTGTTTTAGAAGT
>DAOVHJ010000028.1 GCA_030671945.1 Candidatus Heimdallarchaeota archaeon | reverse complement strand
CCCCTCCTATTATTCGATCTCTAATTCCTCTCGGGACTTGTTCTTCCACTACAGATTAATTCATCAATGCGACAGCGATTATTGCACTTCTCTTCAATTGTTCATCAGTTGCCATTTCAAAATCCCATTATCATTTATTCTTAATCTTGTTGAATAACCACAAATAAGCTAAAAAAGCTATTTATGTCTTTTTTCTGAAGAATTGTAAAGATTCATAAAAGTAATTGTAAGAATTATTATAATTACATAGTCAACCTTTAATGTGATGAAATTTGTCTGTAAAGAAAATCCCTCAAGAAGAAACAGCTGAAAAGGGTCCACATAAAAGTAAACCTCTACTTTATCTTGCATTTGGGCTTTCAATTGCTGGTGCAGCTTTAATGGTCATTCCAACTATACTTATTTTTATGCCTTGGATAGAATTGAAATTGGAAAATCTTTTCTCATATCCCCATACATATTTCGTTATTGCAGGATTCGTTGTACTCACTGCTGGATTGATTTTACAAAGAAGAATTACCACTCCAATGGAAATGGAAAAAACAGCGAAACTTAAAAGTAGATTAGAATAGATTGCTATTCTTTTTCAACCCTTTTTTATTTTACTAGTTGGATAGCATATTTGTCCAGAATTTTCTTGAATTTCACATAATCTCTATACTTAACCAATTCAAGTCTAGAGCCATAATCTCGTAAATTTACTTCTTCCATTTTTTCTACTGCTTTGATTCTCTGCTTTGAATTAAATTTTTCATGTGGCAGATGCATGTAGATTTTTTCTTTCTTCATATCAATTATTGAAAGTACTCCTTCATCAAGAATCAGCTGAGGATCTTCATATTCAATTAAACCAGCATCTCCAAAACTAAAAGCTCGAATAATCTTTATTTTCACTATTTCATTTATTTTATCAAGAATTTCCAACATTGAGTCTTTTGTAATATCTAGCTCCTTTTTCCATTTCTTTTCTTGCATATCAGTCAAGATTTTTTCTATGGTTAAATGATTATTCAAAACATACCGTTCTTGCTTTTCTTTTAAGATCAAGAAAACTGAACAGACTCGTCCGTGTTCTGCAATACGTGAATCCTTGGTATTAGAAGCTTTCACATTGAAAGAGTAAATTAAATATCTAAGATTTGCGTTCTCAAAAATAGGTAAAGGTCCAAATAAACCACCTAGCATATCTTCACCACCGTGAACTGCGGACATACCATGGACTACCATTAAGTTGACAATATCTAAAGGTAAACGTATTTTTCTGTACCGAGCAATAGGACCATTATCTTCAAAGACTCCAATAACTATACCATGAAAGGCACTTGCTGGTTTCGTCTTTTTTTTCTTTGCCTTTGATTTTGCTTTAGTTTTAGTTGACATTTACTTTACCTTTTCACTATAAGTTATTAATAACTATTTTTTTTTTTGAGAATTGATTGCAATTAAACAACATTTCGGAATACACATAAAAAAAGAACTGGTAATTAAAGTATATTTCGACGAAAAAAATTTTCTCGTTTCAAAAAAGTTAAATCTGTAAAGGAGCTTTTGGGTTATATATCCGAATTGATTGTCCAATTTTGATTAATCATGGAAAGGACAACAACTAAGGTATTAAATAACTAAAGAACAAAATTAGTTATTTAGTAATACATCGTCGAAAATAAGAGGAGAAATGATCTTTGTCTTCTGAGAACGAATACAAGAAATTACTTGTGATTGGAACATTAATTGGTTTACTAGGTTCATTAGCAATCATTGTTGGTATGATTCTAGATATTGTTGGCGGAGCAATTGCGGTTCATGGATTGGCAATTCTTACTTTAGTTTTTGGTATTTTCATAACTTGTTTGATTACTTTTCTAGGAGCCTTGACTCCATATGGTCTTAATATAAATGATGAACGACCAAGTCTTTTTGCACTTTTGTTATTTATATTTGCCCCCACAGTGATTTTTACGTCCTTTAACACTCCATTATATTTCCTATTAGATTATGGAAATGCAGTTCTTGGTTCAGGCTCAATTACAGCAAACTTTTATATCGTCTTTATTGGAGTAGCTCTTTTACTTATAGCTTTTCTATTCCAAGCATGGATCTTTCTATGGAAGAACAGAATGAGTTCAACCGGTGGATTAAACCTCGGAGGAACATCTGATATAGGATTTGTAAAAATCTTACGAATAATTACCAGTTTCATAACTATTCTTGCTGCTACAGGAATTATCCTCGGAATGATTTTACCAGCTTCAGGAACAGCCGTAGCTGGATTATTAATGTACGAAGATGGAACACAGCTTGATCTTGCAGCTTTAACTTTTATTGTAATACTTGCAGGGATAGTTATCACTGCAGTTATCATGTTACTTGGTAATTTTGGCATTAAGAGATTCCCAAATAGTGAATTACCTGTATTAGCATTACTATCTTTAGCAATCATTCTACCAGGTTACGAGCCACAAACAGTAACAGACACATTTTGGAGTTCACCAGTTCGAGCATTGCTTTCTTTTGGAAACAGTATATTTGGAGACCTAGAAATTTGGGGTTGGATTTTGATCGTTGGGTTATTAGTATTAGTTTTAGCCTTCTTCTTAGGTATTCTATCATTCTTTTTAGGTAAAACAGCAACCTACATATCACGACCTGCAAGAGAAGCACGATCAGGAGGTACTGGAAGATTAGAAGCTAGAAGAAAGAAAGGGAAATTCCCAAAAGGTCCACCATCAGCATCTGGAGGATCACCACCAGCAGCACTCTCAAGACCACCATCTGGAACACAACCAACCGTTACCTCGGCACCACCTTCACCACCAAGCTTTATGCCCTCTGCTCCAACAAAAGGATCAACAGCAGCTCCATCCGGAGACTCTCCAACATGTCCATTCTGTGGAAAAGGATTAAGATTCATAGATGAATATTCACGATGGTATTGTGACACCTGCTCACAATATGTGTAAAAAAAAGGAAAGGAAAACTCCTTTCTATTTCTATTTATTTTTTTAGGCATCTAATTGGTCTTTTTCTGTTAATATTTAGTTATTCTTTATAGCTATTATGATGTACAAATACCTCTAATTCTTTTCTAACAGGTCTGTTTTCTTCTGTTTTAACTTGCTTTTCTGAGAGTAATCTCATATCCTCTCCTTTCTTTCCCACAATTATCAGAGTGATCACAGTCATATCTTCAGGTATTCCTAAAATATTTTTTATTTTGCTATGACTATATCCAGCAATGGGAGGCATTACTAAACCGAGTTCTGTTCCCCGTAGAATCATATATGCAGTTGCCATTCCTGTATCAAATAAATAGTACTCTCGACTTGTTCCAATAACACAATCCAGTTCATTCTTACTGAAAACAGCAATTACCATAGAAGCTTTTTTTGCCCACTCATTTGATTCTTTCAATGCTTCAAATGAATCGTTAAGTACCTTTTCTTCAAAAACAAAAACAAAATTCCATGGTTGGGAGTTGAAGCACGAAGCTGATAATTGTGCATGACTAGCTAAATCTTGAATTAATTCTTTGGTGATTTCTATTTTTTCAAGAGCTCTGTAAGCTCGTCTTTTTTCAATAACATCTTTTACTGAAATGCTTAATCCCTCATCTAACTCATGATATGTAACAATATAATTGTTATTAATAAAAAAAAATAGAAGAAATTCTACTGAAAAGTAGAAAGTTCGTCTAAATCAGATTTGTTTGATAGCTTTTATGGTGTCCTTTCTAAATATCAGCCAGGATGTAAATGCTGCTGTACTGATTGCTGTGATAAACAATAATCCAAACGCAAAGAAAATCTGCAATGGTGGGATTGATAGATTTGGAGGTGGAATGATATTATCTATTGTTAGAATTTCCATAAACATCCTTGCAGAAAAGATGCCAATAAATAATCCAAGTAATGAACCAAATATGATAATGGTCGCTGCTTCTGTAGTAAATAATGAGAATAATTGTCCAGGTGACATTCCCATTGTTTTTAGCATCGCAATTTCCATTTCATTTTCTAGGACTTGTATCAGAATCATCAATGCAATGGCAGCTACTGTGATAATCATTGAGGATATAAAAGAAGTATTTAGTGACCCGTATAGCATGATGTTTCTTAAACTGCCTTCAAAGGATCCCATGAGTTCTTCTACGTTATCAACTGTTCTTCCTAATTTTAGTTCGATTGATTCAGCTACCTCTGTTATACTATAGCCTTCTTCCACTTTTACTAACATATCTCCCCCTATATTGTTAGAACTATATGTCAGTGCTTCTGTTAAATTGTAGTTTCCTATTATTGAGAATCTGAAAACTGGATCGCCAGTTATTGGATATTTATTGAAGAATCTTGGGAAGAAATTGTAAGTGTCAACAACATCCATGGTATAGTTGACTCTTCCTACAATATATTTCTCAAGGTCTACGGTAATTTGACTTCCAGTGTAACTATCTATTTTTTCCAACTGTTGTTTTTGTATCAAAACATCATTATCATCTTGTATTTTTGAAAAAATACTTGAGGGTGTCGTCGTATCAAAATAATCTTTTTGGAAATACGTAATCGTAGCAAATTCTTCTGGATCAATACCTATCACAAGATAGGAATATGTTAATTCTCCGTAGGTTATGATTTGACCTGTTATCTTTAGATACGTCCCCGCAGCAACTCCTTCGACAGCTAGTACCTGATCCTTAATATTATCATTTGAAACTTTCACGCCTCTAATTAGGATATCCGCCCCTAGTTGATAATATGCTTGTTCTTTATCGTAATCTTGATACGATTGTGTTGTGGTCATTGAGGAAATTATTAGTGTAAAGGTTAATGAAATAAGTACAAGTGAGCGAATTACAGAGCTTTTCCTTCTCAAACTCCTTTTTGCTGATAATCCAAGAATTCCTAGTTTAGGTCGTTTCCACCCTATTTTAGCAATTAAGTTAACGAGTATTGGATAAATCCTTGTTAAAAACAAAATACTGCCAAGTATTAAGCAAATGGGAGCTGTCGTACCTAAGCCATAGGCAAAACTATATGCAGAGGATCCTTTTAATTGCAACCTTACAATTAGCCAAAGAACAATTCCAACGAGTATAAGTATAATATCTATGAATGTCTTTTCCCAGAAGGGTTTCTTCTGGATTGTAGTTCCATACGCTTCTACAGTTGAGATATTACTCATATCCCAGATATTTTTCGCATTAATCAATACGGACAATATAAATGCAGCTGCTATGATCACATAAAAAATAATCATATTCATAGCTGGGAAAACACTTGTTCCCCCGAAACTCAGAAATCCATTGCTTTTTATCATTAGCCAAGCAAAAGGATAACCAATAATTACACAAATAAGTAAAGCTAAAACAGTAAATTCTATAGCTTGAAATATTAAAAGATTAAGAACTTCTCTTCTTGAGAATCCTCTCTGCAACATGCTTGAGATTTGTCTTTTTTGTCTTTTCTTCATGAGATTTGAAGAGTAACTAGTTAATGAGAGAGCCATTCCAATGATTGGTGTTGTGAATAATAATGCGAATAACTGAAAGATCAAGAATTCTTCATTGAAATCCCGAAGTTGATCCACTAGCAGGTGTTTAATTGTGACATCAAATCCTTCTTTTTCAAATTCCCTTTGCATCGTTTGACTTAATACATTTATTTTATTTATTTCACCCGCTACATTGAATGCGTCGATTTTTGTTAAATCAAAAGCAACTCTGCAAGTAAATCCTACGTAACCATTTAGATACTCGACACCTGTCACGTACTCCATAACAGCGGAATGAGTTGTGAGTATAAATTGATCGGAAAAATAATCATCAAGAGCTTCAAAATCGTCTGTAAGAGATCCTTTAAAATTCGAGAAATCTTCAGCAGTAATTATTCCAGTTACATTTACATGCTCCCCTGCAGCAGGGATACCCATTCTAACTGATAAATAGATATCACCACTCATATCAAGAACTGGAACATAAAGAGAAAACATCCCAAGATTAGTTAGATTAGTACTTTCAATGGTAGTTTGTTTTGTTACTACTAAAACTTCATCCTTCCTATGTGGAAGTGTTCCATTGTACAAAATAGTTTCCAATGCCGAAAAATAATCAGCTGGTAATCCATATAAATTGAATTCCGGTAGGAGTTGTTCTTCTCCACCAGGATCGTTAGAATCTACATAAAGCATAGTTCCTCTTTCAGAAAGCCAATCCGTCCGCAGAATTCTATCTTGTATATCCACTTCTTCAATGACGTTTTGTGTTATATTATTAATCCGAGACAAGATAGTATCCTCATCACCTTCCACATCAAAAGAGTCTAAAGTGATTGTAAATTGCTTTGTTGGTGTTTTTTTATTGAATTCAGTAAAAGCATCATATTGAAAACTATATGTGAAAATTAATCCCTCAGAAATCATTGCGAGACTTATACCTAATCCTAAGAACATGATTAGAGTGTTTCGTCTGTTCAATAATAGCATTTTATAATAGAACTTGATCCGTTCAAGCAATTTCATTCGAATGTTCACCGATTAAATTGTCTTAATTATTTAGCTTTATTGCTTTTACTATTAGTCAAATTTTTCTAAATCAAGAACTTAATAAAAAAATAAGCATAAGAATCTTGCCGTAATTTCAATGAGAAGTTAGTCTCTGCAAAATGAGGGAGTACCTTGTTTATATTTAAAACAATTAAATTTGTTTTATTGCTTTTATTGTGTCCTTTCTGAAAACCGCATATGAAGTTAAAGCAGCAGCAATTATGGCTGTTATAAAGAGTATAGATATTGCTAAACCTAATTCCAATGGCGGGAATTTCATCTCAGTAGGTGGAATGATTGTATCAAACGTTAATATTTCAGAAAACATGCTAGCAGCTAAAATTCCAACCAGTGCACCTAAAACAGCTCCAAAAATAACAATAGATAATGCTTCCGTTAAAAACATATTAAATAATTGTTTTGGAGATTGCCCGAGAACTTTTAGCGTTATGATTTCTCTTTCATTCTCTGTAATCTGTAATAGTATCATTAGTATAATGGCTGAAACCGTGATAATTAATGAAGAAATAAATGAAGCATTCAATGAACCAAATAACATAGTGTTTCTTAGACTCCCTTCTGCAGTTCCCATTAAATCAACAGCATTCTCAACTGATCTGTCTAATTCTTCTTCAATTTCTTCCGCTACTACTACTATATCATATCCTTCCTCTACCTTTACAAGTAAATCTCCACCAATACTATATTCTGCATAAGAAAAGATCTCCAAGTTATTATAATTTCCAATGATATTGAATCTAAAGACTGGAGCACCTTCTTCAGGAAACTCTGTGAAAAATCTTGGGAAATATTTGTACTCATTTACTACATCTAATGTCCGATTTACATCTCCAACAGCATATTTTTCATACCAAATAGTTACTTGACCACCAGAATATGATGATATTCTTTCAAGTTGATCTCTTTGCATAACCACATCATTATCATCTTTGATTGCACTGAAGAAATTCTGAGGACTGATACCTCCAAGGTATTCTTTCGCAAAGAAAGCCGTAGCCGCAAATTCTTCAGGATTAATTCCTATAACAATGTAGGAATACGTTAATTGGCCATACGTAATAATTTGACTTGACATTTTCATGTAGGTAGCTGATTGAACACCTTCTATTGCTAAGACTTGCTCTTTCGTAACATTAGAATTTGTATTTACTCCACGTACAAGTATATCCGCCCCAATCGCATACCGTGCTGATTCTTTGTCATGATTTTGATATGATTGAATCGTCACAATTGATGCAAAAATTAAGGTAAATGTCAAAGTTATAAGTATTAATGATCTTGTCGTATCAACTCTTCTTCTTGAACTTCGTTTTGTAGCTAAACCAATTATTGCAAATCGATCAGATTTCCAAGTCTTCTTCGAAATCCAACTAACCAATCGTGGATAAATCCTTGTTGCTAGTAATATACTGCCAAGTATCAATAGAACTGGTGCTGTCGTACCAAAGCCATATGCAAAGGAATAAGCAGACGTTCCTCTCAACTGTGTTCGAACTATAACCCAAAGTAAAATTCCTAGGAATATTAATACAAGATCAAGATAGAGTCTTTCCCACATTGGCTTTTTAACTTGGTGTTCAACATATGCTTCTTGTGTTGTTATTTGACTCATATCAAATACGTTTTTAGCATTTACAATAAGTGATAAAACTAATCCTACTCCAATAATAATATACAGAATTACCAGGTTTAAACTTGGATAAACGCTGGTTCCTGCAAAATTCAGAAAACCAATACTTTTATTCATCAACCAAGTAAAACCATAACCCATGATGAAAGAAATCAGAAGTGCAGTTATCGTAAGCTCTATCACCTGCATTACTAATATGAAAACAACTTCTTTTTGCGATGATCCTCTTTGCAACATACTGGATACTTGTCTTTTCTGTCTTCTTTTCATCAAGTTTGCTGAATAACTAGTTAAGGACAAAGCCATGCCTACAATTGGCGTAATAAATAAAAGACCAAATAATTGGAAGATAATAAATTCACGGTAGAAGTCTTCTAAATCATGAACTAAATCTGCATAAATGTGTAAAGTTATCCCTTCGTTTTCAAATTCTCGAGTTAATTCTTGACTAAATGTTTGTAAATTAGCTATTTCTTTGGCTAAATTAAAGGAATCAATTTTATCTAGATTGAAAGCTATTCTGCCTATAGGTTGAGCATAACCGGGAAAATATTCGAGTAATGAAATAAAATTCGCAACATTTGTGTAGCTTGTGATGAAAAATTCTTCACTAAAGTACTCAGTCATTGAGTCAAAATCATCTTCAAGTATTCCTTTTGCATTACTAAAAACATCTTTAGTTATTAGTCCAGAGATATTGAATTCTCTTCCACCTGCAGGAACACCCAATTCAAATACAGATTCATAAGACATTGGAAAAATGGGAGTCCATCCAATGAAAGTTCCCATGCTACTTAGATTAGTTGCTTCAATTGTAGCTCTTTCAAAGACACCTATGACTTGACCAACTTGGTGCGGTATAGTTCCGTTGAACATCATATCACTTAATGCACTAAAATAATCAGAAGGCACTCCGTACATATGAATATCCGGTAGAATCATTCGACTACCAGACGTTGAGTTTACACCCAGAAAGAAACCACGATCTAAATAATAATCTACTTTTAAAACTCTCTCAGAGAGCTCTGCATTTTCAATTGCTACATCAGTAATTTCCTGTAATCTGGGGATAGAACCCTCTATTTCTCCACGTATATCATAAGATGAAATACTTACAGTGAACTGCTGAGAAGGGACACCATTATAAAAGCCTTCAAAAGCTCCAAATTGAAAACTGTACATAAACATTAAGCTTTCAGCGATTAATGCTAGGCTTATACCTAGACCTAGAAACATGGCAATAGTGGACCGTCTGTTAAGGAAAATCATTTTGTAGTATAGTTTTATCTTTTCCATGAATCTAACCATGTAACCAACTACCATTTTTTATACAATTACTTCAAAGATAACTTTCTCTAAAACTAATTAAGGATTATCATAAGTTAAGTTATTGAGCACTCTCTGGTCAGATTCATCAAAAATCCTTTTTATGACTGACCACTAGTAATTGAGCATAAGTATGAATTAGCAGATATTGCTAAGTGAAATGTCAACTATTTGAAATGATGTGAAAAAATGAAAGACGTTATACTAAAAGGCATTGAATACGGAAAGAAACTCAATGCTGATTTTATAGATGTTCGTTACCAAAACAAGTATGTAGCGAATTACCAATCCCAAGATGGAGAATTAACAGCAAACACTGGTTCTCGAAGAGGGTTGTGTACTCGTGTCTTATTCAATGGTGCTTTGGGTTTTGCTTCAACAACTTCTATTGAACTGAAAGATTTGAAGACAATTATTGAACACGCAACGAAATTAGCTAAGGGCGCAGCAGAATCGAAAAAAGAGAAAATCACCTTTGCAGATGTGAAATCACATACTGATAAAGCAATTTCCCCAAGGATTAAATCGTTGTCAGACATTTCTGTGGAACAAAAAATCAATATGATTAAGGAAGCAGAAAAGGTTTACAAAGACTATGAAGACATCAAAAGCTATACACTTGGTTATGACGAAATTATTGATCATAGAATTGTTGGTAATAATGAAGGAACACTAATTGAGCAAGCAACAATGATTCCTACAGTTAGAGCATTAGCGATCGCTTCGAGAGAAACTAAAATTGCTCCTTACCAAGAAGCTTGGAGTAAGGCCAAAGGTTTTGAGTTACTTGATGAACACCCACTTTCAGAGCTAGCAAAATTTGCTTCTGAAATGGCTTTAAAGAATTTAGAAGCGGAGTTACCTCCGGGTGGATCAACTAATGTTGTAATTGATCATACAAGTGTTGGAATCATTGCACACGAAGCAGTTGGTCATTGTTCAGAAGCCGATCTCGTTGAAGCTGGAAGTTTCTTGAAAGGCAAGATTGGACAAAAAGTCTGTTCTGAACTAGTAACAATGATTGATGAACCAGTAATTGATGATGGCAGTGGTTGGTTGATGTATGACGATGAAGGTACAAAGGGCAGAAAAGTTGAGATCATTAAAGATGGAGTCTTAACTGATTTCCTAAACAATCGTTTTTATGCCGCTAAAATGGATATGAAACCTACTGGCAATGCTCGTGCTTTCAATTTCGATGATGAACCTTTAGTTCGTATGAGGAATACTTACATTGCTCCTGGAGATATGACTGAAGAAGAATTATTCGAAGTCGTAAAAGATGGTTTATTTGTTACAGGAATGATGAATGGTTCTGCAGACACTTCTGGTGAATTTATGGTGGGAACCGGTCAAGCTATTGAAATTAAAAATGGCAAATTATCTGACAAAGTTTTTGTAGGTCCCACAATGACAGGCAATGCATTTGAGGTTCTTTCTTCAACAATGGGTATAGGTAAGGAACTTAAACTTAACATTGGTACAGGATTCTGTGGTAAAGAACAAGCAGCGAAGGTTGATGCAGGTGGAGGATTACTTGCATGTGTAGTAATTTTAGGAGGAAACTAAAATGTTCGACGATGCTTTAGATATTGGAAACAAAGTATTGAAATACTGCACAAAGAAAGGCATGGAATCGGCTGAAATTTATTTTGCTTATAACAACCAAAAACAAGTCTTACTAGATGGAACCAGTATTGGAACACAACGAGCAAAAGAAGAGCTTGGTGTTGGGATAAGAATAATCCATGAAGGTTCAGAAGGTTTCACATCTACAAATATAATTACACAAGAAGCAATACAAAAATCAGCAGATGAAGCATTTGTAGTCGCAAAGCTTTCACCGAAAATTGAAGGCATTGGTTTCGCAGAGAAACAGAATGTTAAACCACTTGAAGGAATTTACAATGAGAAATTAGCAAATCTTGATGTAGATGCTATAATAACTGATGGTTTAGATTTCATTAAAGGATTTACAAGTATTGATTCGCGGATAAAAACTACCTTAAGTAGCATCACTTTGAGCACCTCAGGTGTAGCAATTCAAAATTCAAACGGTGTGAATGTTGATAGAAAAAGTGTAAATTACCAAGCAGGTTTGATTGCAATTGCTAGTGATAAGGAGAAAGCAGGTGCGTTTACATTTGAAACTACTTTCTCGAGGAAACGTGAAACAAATTTCACAGAAGTTGGCGAAAAGCTAGGTAAAAGAGCAATTGATGGTTTAAATCAAGAACTCTTGAAAGAATTTGAAGGGCCAGTTATTTTTAGATCTGATGCTATGATGAATCCTGTTGGATTTGTTCTAGCTTTAGCTGTTTCTGCTGATTGGCGTCAAAGAGGAACTTCATTTTGGAAAGATCGTTTAGCAGATAAAGTTGCGGATGAAAGGTTGCAATTAGTCGATAAACCGTTTGATCTTTCCGGTGGTGGAGGAATCAAGTCATTTGATGCTGAAGGCAACCCAACTAAAGATATTGATATTGTTAAAGATGGAGTATTACAGACTTTCTTACACAACCAACAAACAGCAAATAAAGAAAAACTAAAACCAACTGGAAATGCTACTCGATCATTTGGTGCTAACCCATCGTTTACTCAAAAACCATCGATGATTTTACCAAATTCACCATGGATTCTTGCTGGGGATATGACAGAAGATGAAATGATAGCAGATACAAAGAAAGGACTAATTGTACATAATTATACTGGAACTGTTCGTTTTCAGAATGGTATTTTCTCTGGTGTAGCAAAAGGTGCTTACCTAATTGAGGATGGAGAAATAACTGTTCCTGTAACTGGAGTTTCAATTTCTGGCAATGTCTTTGATTTGGTCAATAATATCAGTGGAATTAGTAAGGAATATCATTTAGCTAATGGTTATCTTACTACTCCAATGATGAAATTTGACGGGATAAAAGTTTCAACCAAATAGATTCTTTATCCCATTTTTGCTTTTTTTATTTTCTATTCTTGTAAATCTCAATAATCTTAGATTATACTCGCGACGAAAAACTAAATAAATGAAGTGAATCTAGTTTAATATCCTCATTCATTTTCAGAGGATAGTCAAATGGTTATTGTTGGGGCATTTATTTTACCACATGGATCAATGATACTTGATCCAAAGAAAAAGGGACTTCCAAAAGAAGCCAAAGATCTTCACAAAGCAATGATTGATGCAACTCAAGCTATTGAGAAACTAAAACCCGATTTAATTTTCATGACGTCTCCCCATGGTATTGCATTGTCAAACGATTTTGGTGTATGCTTGAATAAGGGAGCTATCGCGACAGCTGAGTGGGAGAATGAATATCAGGAATATACTGTCAAAATTGATATTAATCAAGAAGTTTCGAAT
The DNA here is from genome assembly GCA_030671945.1 of Candidatus Heimdallarchaeota archaeon. Taxonomy (GTDB): domain Archaea; phylum Asgardarchaeota; class Heimdallarchaeia; order JABLTI01; family JABLTI01; genus JABLTI01. Next base: position 564 of record DAOVHJ010000028.1, on the reverse strand, counting down.
AAATTACTTGAATACCTTCTTGAAAAAGAAACAGCTGTTACTGGAATAGCTGCTTACACCCCAGGAGTTGAAGTAAATCTTAGATGGGGTGATGCAGTTCCATTGTGGTTTCTCAGAAATATCTCTTCAAAACCCAAATACGTTCTTCTTTCACAACCTTTACGAAGGCATGATCAGACAGAAGAATTAATCCCGGAAACACTGTGCTTAGGGAATGATCTTCGCCTTTTCTTTGAAAAATTGGAGAAAAATGTTGTTATTATCATTAGTGCCGATATGGGTCACACACATGATAAAGATGGTCCTTACGGGTTCTCTGAAGATGCTGCACCTTTTGATGCTCTTATGGAAGAATGGGCTGGTTCTCTCGATTCGAAATTGCTTGTTAAAAAAGCAGTGCCAAAATTAAGCAAAGCACTTTGTTGTGGATACATTGGTTTTGTTATGCTTCAAGGAGTGCTTGAGAAAAAGAAATTGACCCCTGAAGTAACAAGCAGATCAGCTCCTACGTACTATGGAATGATGGTTGCAAAATATCTTTGAGTTATATACGTCTTTTTGTAT
>DAOVHJ010000272.1 GCA_030671945.1 Candidatus Heimdallarchaeota archaeon | reverse complement strand
GACCCAAAAACAATTACAGAAGAACAGATGGAAGAGTGGGTTAAGGAATTTAATTACTGGGAAATCTGTGATCAGTGTATCATGAATTTGTTTGATAGAGTAGAATTTACTGTCAAAAAAATCTATGAGTGGACTCAAAGAGAAGAGGAATATGTTAAACGAGCTGGATTTGCATTAATTGCTCGAGTAGCATGGAGTGATAAAACCAAAAGTGATGAAGAGATTTTGGAGTTCTTACAGCTAATCAAAAGAGAAGCAGATGATGAAAGGAATATGGTTAAGAAAGCAGTAAACTGGGCTTTAAGACAAATCGGTAAGAGAAACTCAAAACTCAATAAAGAAGCTGTTAAAATTTCAAAAGAAATCTTAAAAATGGAATCTAAAAGTGCTAAATGGATTGCCACTGATGCAATAAAAGAATTAACTAGTGAAGCAGTTTTAAAACGATTAAAAAAACCTTGAAATAAATTCACAAGTTCATACTACTCGAAAACCTTTTTTGTTTAGAAATTCGATTATAGAATGCGCGAACGATGATCGCTCTGGCCCTTCTGAAAAACATGATGAAGATTTTGAGTAGAAAGTTCGCGTATAATTACTAGCACCTCTGGTCCAGCCTGGCAAGACTCGACCCTCCCAAGGTCGGAACCCGGGTTCAAATCCCGGGAGGTGCACCAATTATCAAAAAAAGAAGTGAAAAAATCATTTATTCTCTTGTTCTTGTTTCATTCTCTTCATTAACGCTCTTCGGTATTTTCCATATTTCTTAGAATGCTCTATAGAAAATCTTGCGGGAGCAGGTGATACTGCTTTTTCTTTGCACTTGGTGCAAGTTTCCTGCAAAGTATATGTTCCACATTTCAAGCATTTATGAAGAGACATTTGTTTATTCTCCAATCTATTTTTGACTAGTTTATTTCTTTCTTGTAAATGCGAAAGTTCCATGATGACGTTCAACTATATCTTCTATTCTTTCTAAAGCATTTTCAAGAGCTTTTTCTGCAATTTTGTAATCCTCAGATTGAACTTCAATTGCATATCTGGGACTTCCCTCAGTATAAATTATGACGCTGGAGTTTTTCTCACGAACATCATCTGTACCAGCAACTAAAGCTTCGCGTAAATGAACAACTCCATCTCCGCCTGGAATAGAAATTTCAACAGTACCTTTTATTTCCACAGTTGCTTTTACAATATTTTCAGAGGTAATTTTTCGGATGACTTTTGCCCAGTTCTCTTCAATGCCTATACTTGTAAGGTCCTTGAGAGTAGCAGTGGAAGCAAATTCTAATCCGTAGTATAACAATTCATGATGTGTTTCCAAAATGTCTATAACATCATCTGCCTTTTTGCGATCCGCTTCAGGCATTTTATCAACAATCATTTTGAATAAAGTTGCAGCAGTTTGACCACGTTTGGCTTCTAAAAGCTTCAATTTCTTCATTTGTTCGGGAACACGTTTAATGCTAAGATCAATTTGCCTTTTTGAGGGATCAATACGTAAAACTTTCGCGACGATCCGCTGTCCTTCTCGAACATGAACTCTTATGTTTTTAACCCATGTTCTTGAGAGTTCAGAAATATGAACATAAGCTCGGGTTTCACCATACTCATCTAGGGAAACATAGGCACCATGTCCCATGACTTCTCTAACAGTAGCTACTACTAGTTCATTCCGTAATGGTAAACCAGCATAGATTTCTTCTACGTCTTTATCCGGATCAAACAAATCATCTTCTAGTCTGCTTTTTCTTGTTGTTGGTCTTCTTGACATTGTATTTTTTCACTTCCTAAGTTCTTAACAAAAAAGGTTAAGATAAAAAATCTTCTATCAAAACGCTTACAACTTTTCATTAATAAAAGTAATCATTTTCTAAATTTACTCATATTTCACTTCTATTGAATCTAATTATTCAGATTACATTTATTTAGCTCAAGAAATTATATAATAAGACCTTTAATTAAATCTAGCAGAAGAAAAATAGTGAATATTCAAGTGATAGAGGGCAATTAATGGAAGAAGAAAATCGCATTCTCAAAGTTCTGGAAAGTCCAAATGCTATGGAAACAAAGGAAACGAAAGAAGAAAAAACCGAAAAAAAACCTTTGAAAAGACTACTAACTTTGGATTTTCTTAGAGGAGTCGCGATTTTTCTTATGATCCCAGGTCATCAATTACGTTCAACCTATAATCTTGAGTGGATAATTTATTCTGAGGGATTTGGTGAGAAGAGCGGTCTAATAATGTTCTTTGCTGGTGCTTATGCAATACTTGCTACTTTTACAAGTGCATTTCTTTTGATTAGTATAATCGTAAATGTCTATACAGCGCAAAAAAGAGTGGAAAGAGGAGAAAATCCAAATAATATTTTGAAGAAACAATTGATTACAGGATCTATCATAATCATTTATGGATATTTATTCGAAATGATATTACATCCAACTGGATTAGTTGGTAGAACTGTCCTACTAAGTGAACACAATCCTGTATATTACATGTTGAAGCGCTCTTTCGATTTTGGAACACTACATCTCATTGGTTGGAGTATTATATTAGTAGGGTTATTGCATTACTTTCTGGTACTAAGACCAAAATCACGAGGAAAAGAAAAGAACATAAGAGCCCTTTCTATTTATGTCTCGTTAATAATTGTGATTATTGTAGCATCTCCATTTCTTTCACAGACAATATATAATAATTTCAATGAATTTCCAGGAGTGCATTTGAGCGATAGACAGTTTGATTGGCCACCAACGGGAGCCGGTGATTTCTTTATGAGACAATTTCTAGCATTTCTTGTAGGACAATATATGCCAATATTTCCATTTTTTGCGGTATCATTAATGGGGGCTGTAATTGGAATGGGATTAGCACAAAAGAAACCAGATAGAAGAATGCCATTATTTATCTTCTTAACTGGATTAGCACTTCTACCAATTGATGTAACAATGATAATTATTGGAATTATAAAAGAAGATTATACCTTCATGTATATGGGACAAGCAGCACAGATATTTTTCATCTCAACTTTTGGACAACTAAGCATTTTGAGTCTATGCTTATGGTTAATAGAATTCAAAGGGAAAACGGGAAGGTTTGTGAAGATAAGTCGATATTGGAGGAGATACGGAGCAATATCATTAACAATATTTTCTCTAGAAATTATAGCAGTTATTCCAAGATATTTAGTACAAATGATAACTGGTTGGAATGTAGCATCAGAAGCAGTAGAAGGAGCATTTGACGCAACATTATGGCAAGCGGTAATAACAATTGTATTCGTTATGATATTCTGGGAAGGATTAATTCGATTATGGGAAAAAGTGAATTTTATTGGGACGTTCGAATGGGTAAATGCCAAATTACTATCAATAGGACAAAAAATACCAGCAACCAGTAAAAGACAAATAAAAGATATCATTTACAACATAGAACCAATTACTTTTGTAAAATAGAAATCGAGAAAAAAGATTTAAAATGCATAACAATCACGTAATTGGTAGAATCAAAACATATTAGGAGAATTAGTTATGACAAAAAGAGACCCAGAAGGTTTTCTAAAAACAGAATATCAAGAGCTAGTAGATAAAAATCTTGATTGGAAACACAAAACATTGGAAAGCAGATCCGATCCAGAGTGTGTTGTTGAAGGCAAGAAAGTAATTATGATGTGCTCAAACAACTACTTGAACTTAAGCACACATCCACACGTAATCAAGAAAGCATTAGAAGCAGTCGAGAAATACGGGGCAGGATCAGGTTCAGTAAGAGCAATCGCAGGAAATATGTGGCTCCATGAAGAGTTAGAAAGAAAACTTGCAGAATTTAAAGAGCAAGAAGCAGTTATGATAACACAAACAGGATACGCAGCAAATGCTGGAGTAATACCTCAATTAGTCCCGTCAACAGAAGATGTAATAATTTCTGATGAACTAAATCATGGTTCTATCATTGATGGTGTAAGACTATCAAAAGCCCAAAGAGGTAGAGATTTCATATACAAACACAGTGACATGGGTGAACTAGAGAAATGCTTAAAGAATGCTGAGAAAGCAAACGCCAG
>DAOVHJ010000188.1 GCA_030671945.1 Candidatus Heimdallarchaeota archaeon | reverse complement strand
ATATGATTTCATTAGAATTACTAAAGAGCATACAAGAAGAAGCAAAGAGAAGAGAAAGCGGTATTCATATTCATGTTGCTCAAGGACAACGAGAAAGACTACAAATTACTGAGAGATTTGGAAAGGATGCTTCAACTGTAAAAATTCTTGACAAAAATGAGCTATTGGATGAGAATCTCATTGGCGCTCATTGCCACGACACAAGTGAAGCTGAAAGAGCACTCATGGTTAAAAGGGGAGCGAAAATGGTTGGTTGTCCTAGTTCTATTAGCATGATTGATGGAATAGTTCCACCTGTTGGTCACTTTGTGGCTTTAGGTGGCAAGGTAGGTATTGGTTCTGATCAAGCTCCCGGACCTGGGTTGCATAATATGTTTTGTGAAATGCGAACAATAAGTAATCTTACAAAGGTAATTATGAAAGATCCAACGGTTCTACCAGCTTGGGAAGTGCTACAAGTAGCAACAGTAGGTGGCGCCCAAATTCTTGGACTTGATAAAAAAATAGGAACACTAGAGGTTGGAAAACAAGCTGATATCATAATGGTTAATCTGAATGCTCTGAATCTTGCACCTGTAGTTTCAAAACCATTTAGAAATTACATTCCAAATTTGGTTTACTCTTCAACAGGATATGAAGTTGAGAATGTAATAATTAATGGTAAAATGATCATCAAAAACAACGAATTCGTATCAATTAATACAGATGAAATATTGAAAGAAGCAAACATAAGAGCGGAAAGGATTTTCAGTGATGCAACAGATGACTGGATAAAAGCAGGATCTAAACTTGTAAAAGATGTAGAAGACGGTTTTCTCTAATGATCTCTTTTCCCTTCATTTATACTGAGATTTTTGCAGTTTCATAATTAGCCGCATAAATTCGATATGTTTGTTTTCTTTGTGTCTCTCGAATTTGGAGTGTGAATTCATCTAAGTTATCATACCAAGTTTTCTGTATTTTGTTTTCATCTTCTTTGATTACGGTTCGTTCATCATATCGAAATCTGAGATACTCACCAAAAGTCATATTATATGGAGTTAGATAAAATTTCTTTACGAAAATTTGAATGGCTAGTATTTGAGAGAATGCTATGAGAGTTCCTAGAATGATGAAAGGCCACAATTGGAAATTTTGGACTATAGTGAAGTAAATAAGAATCGGGATAGAAGTAATTGCTACAATAAGTACTGGAACTGCAACAATAATAAAACCAATTTCGAATATGTAAAAATTACTTTTATAAAATTTCTCTTTAACAGCAATACTTCTAAGACTAGATTTCTCTGTCTTCTTTTTTCTTTCAGAACGCAACTTCATCGAATTCAATACAAGTTAACCTTCCACAGTACTAATTGTTATTGCTTGATATTTCCTTTTTATTTTATCGATTAAAATTGTAAATAAAATAGGTAATTTCTTATTTATTTTTAAAGAAAATATATATCATTATTGGTTCATGAAAAATCAATCGGATTTTCATTAATTACATTCTCTTTGTTTGCTTTATTCGATGAGAAAAAAAGTTTATCTATACATATAAACTCGTATACGATAGATGCATCATGGGCGGTATATTCGGAGTCTACTCACACGGAGAATGTGTGAAAGACCTCTTTTACGGAACTGACTATCATAGTCATATGGGCACGATGCGTGGTGGTTTGGCAGTATTTGGTGGTAACAGTATCAAACAGATTATCCGTGATATTACTACAAGTCCATTTCGATCAAAATTTCAAGATGATTTACCAAAACTACATGGAAGCCAAGGAATAGGGGTAATCAGTGATACAGATGATCAACCCTTAGTTATTCGGTCTCATCTGGGAACATATGCGATTGTCACTGTTGGAAAAATTAATAACCTAAATGAACTGGCAGAGAATGCTTTCCGAAAGGGGACTTCTCATTTCTCACAAATGTCTGGTGAGGAAATCAATCCGACAGAAATGGTTGCTACTCTTATTAACAATGGTGAAAATTTTGTTGATGGTATTAAACGAGCACAAGATCTCATTGAGGGTTCTTGTACTCTTTTGTTATTAACTGAAAACGGAATATATGCTGCTCGAGACAAATTAGGTAGAACTCCTTTGGCACTCGGAGAGAAAGTAGATACTCAGCTTCCTCCAGATCAACAAACTCTTGTTGAACCTCCTTACAGTCGAGCTGTTACCATGGAGACAAATACATTTCCAAATCTAGGTTATAGATTTGTTAGACAAATTGGTCCGGGTGAGATTGTCCTGATAAATTCCAATGGGTTTGAACAATGCAGCCCCCCAAATAAACGCAACCAAATTTGTGCATTTTTCTGGGTGTACTATGGATACCCAGCTTCTTCTTATGAAGGGATAAATGTTGAGGAAGTTCGATACCGTTGTGGTGCGGCACTTGCGAAAAATGATGATGTGAAACCTGATATTGTTGCGGGTATACCTGATTCTGGTACTGCTCATGGTATAGGGTATGCAAATGAATCCAAGTGTTTCTACGGAAGACCGTTTGTGAAATATACTCCTACCTGGCCTCGTTCGTTTATGCCTCAAGATCAAACAATTCGCGATGAAGTTGCTCGGATGAAACTAATTCCAATAAGAGAATTAATTGAAGGAAAATCGTTACTATTTTGTGAAGATTCAATTGTTAGAGGAACACAACTACAAGATACAGTTAAAGGATTATTCGAAAGAGGAGCAAAGGAAGTTCATATGCGAGTTGCTTGTCCTCCACTATTATTTGGCTGTAAGTTCATTAATTTCTCCCGATCAAGATCTGATCTTGATCTTGCAGGGAGAAGAGCAATTAAAGATTTATTTGGAGAAACATACCCCGTACTAGATGAATACCTAGATCAGAATTCGTACAAATTTAAGAAAATGGTAGAAAAAATCCGGAAAAGATTGAATCTCACAACTTTGAAATATCAAAAGATAGAGGATCTTGTCGCGGCAATCGGATTACCAAAGGATCAAATTTGTACCTATTGTTGGGATGGCGCGGAATACGAGGATTAAGAAAAATATATATCATTATTGATTTATGAAAAACTAGTTTAATCGAATCTTGATATGTGAGGATACAGAACTTGAAAAAAAGTAACTCAGCTATTCAACCTATTGATTTCAAAATACAATTGATCTTATTCTTTGTAACTGGTACTTTATGGGCACCATTTTACAATCTAATATGTTTTATGAGATTAAATCAGTTAGCAAAACTACCTCTTCCAGAAGGAGTTCCTTCTCCAAAAAACTCTGCCGTTGGAAATTTCCTCGTAGCTTTATCTTTTGTGGGAGCACCTTTTGCATTCTTTAGAAGATTTCAATTATTGAATAGCTATGTAACAGTAATGGATCCTCATCTTAAGAAACTGCCTAAAACTAAAGATAAAGAAGGCAAAGAGGTAGATCAAGAGAGATTAAATTGCTTAGAGCCATTAAAATTCATCGGATTTGCTATTACTACATTCTTGATAATTTGTTTAATCGCAACTACAATCGGTCTATCAACCTACTATATTTTAAACACCGGATGGACAAATCAAGCCATTCTAATCTTACTACCACTAGGAATTGCCGGTGTATTTGTCGGTTTTGGATTCAGCGGTAGAACAATAATAGAAGAAAAGAAATGGGTTAAAGCGTTTAATGCTTTAGCTGAAGAATTAGGATAAAAAGTAGAGTCTTTAATTTATTCAACAATTAAAGACCATTATTATTTGGACAGATAGCTAATCATTTTTCAAGCTGTGCACAGCTTAACATCATATGGCCGAAGCGTTCTCTTGATACACACTCTCGACAGTCGATGCAGTTTGACTCTGGTTGTCCTTCTTTCAATTTGTTTGGTAAATTGGGTTCATTTATCAAAGGTTTGCTCATAGAAATTAAATCTGCTAGATTACAATCCAAAATTGCGTTCATTGCAGATACATTTCTTATTCCATCTACTAAAGCTAATGGAACGGAAGGAACAGTATTTCTTATCTTTTCAGCGTGTCCAGCAAAGTTTGCTTCATAATATAGCGATTTTTCATCAGGTTTTGCTCGAGTCTTTCTGATATCACGATCTTGTTCTGGTCCGCCACCGGATATTTCAATTAAATCAATTCCTTTTTCATCTAACCAATTTGCTATGAGAACTGATTCCTTTATTGTTATACCACCTTCAGGAGCAAAATCATCACAATTCATTTTGACAGCAATTGTGGGAGCGTTCCCAACCTTCTTTTTTATTCCATCATAGATATCGAGGAGAAGTCTTGCTCGATTTTCAAGTGTTCCCCCATATTTGTCTTCGCGTTTATTTACTCTATCAGATAGAAATTGACTAACAAGATAACCATGGGCTGCATGAATTTGTACACCATCGAAACCAGCTTGAACTGCATAATCAGCTGCGTTTGCAAATCCTTCAATGATTTGTTGGATATCATCCAATGATGCTTCTCTTGCTTCCCAGTTTTCAGTTTTATACTGTGAAGCAGTTACTCTGTCCACTTTCCCAGACATTCCAGCATGGTTTATTTGAGCGATTATAGGAACATCTTGTGAATGAACAATCTTAACAAGTTCTTCCATTTTAGGCAGATGTTTCTCATTTGTGAGTCCTGATTGACCTGTGTGAGCTTTCCCACTTTCCAAAACGTAAGAGTGACCTTTAATTATAAAGCCTAAACCACCTTTTGCTAAAGCATCATAATATTCCAAAATAGGTGTTCTTAGTACCCCTTCCTCATCTGACCAATAAGAAGTAGTTGCTGATCGTATCAATCGATTTTTCAATTCTAAATTTTTAATTTTAAATGAAGTAAAGATTTTAGACATAACCAAACCTCAATCTAGTAAGTTATTTTGTACTATAAGAAATTGTGATAAAGTTTTCGTTGGAAATGAAGATTATTTATTTGAATATTTATTCTTTAATAGAAATAGGACAATCTTTGCATTTTTCTTCTCTATTATCCCAACAATCTTTGCATATTAAGAATTTACATTGATCACATCTAAAGAATTTACCATCCATTTCATCTTTAAGATCATTAAATATTTCCTGAAACGATTTCTCAAGTTTTTCTATTTTCTCTTGTAATTTCTTTGAGACCTTGATTTCTTCATGACAACAATCACAGAAGAAGTTGAGAATCATTTCTCCATTCTTTATTAAGTAGTTAAATCCGGATGGGAGTTTGGGATCAAATGTTTCTTGAGTCATATAATGTTACAACCTTTAGTTGAAATTTTGTTGAACTTTCTATAAGCAGTTGAGCTTTAATTAGCACTGCATTGTTTAAAGTTTAATGCTTTAGTTTCTAAAACCAAGAATCTTAAATAATTCCTTGTAATAAGTTTATTTCACTTTCTCAAAAATGGAATTTGCGAAAGATTTTTTGGTTGAGACTAGTCTTTGAACTTGAAATGTCCGATAAACTCCTAGATCTTATCTGGTCTCTTGATATTGAGAAGATAAATGATCACT
>DAOVHJ010000323.1 GCA_030671945.1 Candidatus Heimdallarchaeota archaeon | reverse complement strand
GATGGCAAATTAGTTGAAATTAAAAGTGGTGATCTTTTCAATCATTACTGGCCTTACACTGTTGAGGGAATGGATCTCGAAGCTTATCCTAACAGAGATAGCATGCTATACATTGATTTGTATGGTCTAAAAGGTATCAATACAATGTTTAGAGGTACTTTCAGATATCCAGGTTGGTGCGAAACTCTTCAAGCTTTATTTGACCTTGATTTAATGAATAAAGACGACAAAGAAGGTTTAGAGAATTTAACTTGGAAGCAATTAATGCAAGTGATCCTTAACTACAAGGGTGATGATATTGGAAAAGCAATTGCTCAGAAACTTGGTAAAAGCGAAGATGCTGAGTGTCTCAAAAGACTAGAGTGGATGGGTCTATTCAGTGATCAGAAAATTGCCCAAGGTGGTTCTCATCTCGATGCTCTTGCTGATCTTTTCTTAACTAAGCTTGGAACCTACAAACCTGAAGAACGAGACATGATTGTTATGCTTCACGAATTCACTGCTGAGTATCCTGATGGTAAAGTAGAAAAAATTACTTCTACATTGCTTGACTATGGTATTCCAAACGGTGATTCCTCTATGGCTCGTACAGTTTCTCTTCCAGTAGCAATAGCTGTTCGTATGATGCTTGAAGGAGAAATTACAGGAACTGGTGTTATTATTCCAACAGAACCTGATGTTTACAATCCAATTCTTGATGAATTAGAGAAATTGGATATTGTCTTCAAAGAAAAAGTTCTTTAAAAAAATAGTAGTTAGACCTAGCAAACTGCATAGGTCTGACATTTTTTGTTTTTATTTCAAACATAACTCGGTAAGATGCCATAAAGTCCAGTATCGCTATAGAATTCATGCTCAAATAATGGTATTTTAATTGGTGCATATGTAAAGACTATGAGTAAGATTGCTAGAATTGATATATCAACTATAGAACCAATGAATAATGGTAACTGGGATTTTTCTTTAGCAGGAATAATCTCGCGTGTTAGTAATTTATAGCTGACGAATTGTTGAAGTCCTGTTAATAAGAACAGAACAACTGAGTCAAAAATGAAATTCTCAAATCCTGTTGCTCCATAAACAACATAGAATATTGCAATACTCAAAATTGGTGTGAGGTAAAATGTCATTGCTTTAGCAAAAACAAAGTTATTTGTCTTCTTATAGATGAAGATTCCTTCTATAATGTAATAAATTAGTGCTGGCCAAAACATCAATTTCACATGTTCCCAGACACTTTCATTTACAGGTAGAATCCATCCAATTGGTGCCCAACCACCTGTCCATGCAAAAATAAAATGCCATAAAGCACCTATTCCAAATATAACAAACCAACCAACAAATTGCCAAATCATAATTTGTTTCTAGAACGGGTCAATTTCTTCTAGTGTTCTAAATTCCATTGTAACACCCTGTTTTCCAATTCTCTTAAGCTAGTAAAAGAATTGCTCTTTATTTAATTAAGAATGAAGATATTCGTGTTTAATTTATTATAAAAAAGAAAGTTTTATTTGAAGTAATGCTTCATTATTCTCGATTGTGATGTTTGACAAGGTTGAAGCTGCATACGAACGTATCAAACAATACGTAAACAAAACTCCTGTAATGTCTTCTACAACTCTTAATGAGAAACTCAGTTGTGAGTGTTATTTTAAATGCGAGAATTTCCAGAAAATTGGTGCTTTCAAGTTTAGAGGTGCATTAAATTCCATTCTACAATTATCTGAGCAAGAGAAAAAAAGAGGAGTCATAACTCATTCTTCTGGAAATCATGCTCAAGCGCTAGCTTTGGCAGCTAAAATAGCTGGTATTAAAGCTGTTATTGTTATGCCAGAAAATGCCCCAAAAGTGAAGGTGAATGCTACTAGAGGGTATGGGGCTGAAATTGTTGTCTGTGGTTCCAAACCTGGTGACAGAGAAGAAGCTGTCAAACCATTGATCAAGAAACATGGGTATACTTTAGTTCACCCTTCAGCCGATTTGACAATAATTCATGGTGCTGGAACTGCTGCTTACGAATTAATCAAAGAAATTGGGGATCTAGATTATGTTTTTGCTCCCGTTGGTGGCGGAGGATTTCTTAGCGGTACAGCTCTTGCTACAAAGGGATTACTGCCTAAAGCAAAAGTTATAGCTGTAGAACCCAAAAATGCAGATGATGCGTATAGATCATTTAAGGCAGGTAAAATCTTTCCCTCAATTAATCCTAATACGATTGCAGATGGTTTGCGAACACAGTTAGGTCCAAACACTTTCAAAATCGTCATGGATAAAGTTGATGATATTATTCTTGTTTCTGAAGAGGAAATTGTTGATGCTATGCAATTTCTTTGGGAACGAATGAAATTGGTTATAGAACCTTCTGGTGCTGTATCTTTAGCTGGCGTTCTTTCAAAGCAAATTGACATTAAGAACAAGCGTGTTGGAATTATGGTCTCTGGTGGGAATATTGATCTTACTGATTTCTTTGCAACAATAAGATCCACTATTAAATAATAATCGTTTTTTCCATCATTTTTCTTTGAAAATAATACTCCAATATATCAACCAAACTTATTTATATTAGTAAACCTTTTCGTTTACTTGAACCTCAATATTCGGAGGAGTGTAGAAAGATGGATTGGCCGTCGCATTTGGGAAAGGCGTTCTGATAGATTGGGATACGGGCACAAACCCTGATTCAGAGTAGCAATAATCAAAATGTCACTCCTCCACTATTTTCAGAAAAAATAAAAAAGTCTTCAATATATTCCATATATGAGTGTAATGACTGAAGACAATATACTTGCAGCAGCTATATCAGCAGTAAATCAACTTATAGAAGAAAAGGATCAAATTAAAATCGTTGCTTTAACAGGTTCTGGAATTTCAAAAGGATCCGGAATACCTACTTTTCGAGGAAAAGATGGATTATGGAAGAATTATAATGCCATGGAATTAGCTACTCCTCAAGCTTTTGGGAGAGACCCTCAACTTGTTTGGGAATGGTATGCTTGGCGTATTGGAATTATCCTAACAAAGGATCCTAATCCTGCTCACGATGCTTTGGTAAAGTTGCAAGAAAAGGGATTGCTCGATTGGGTTATTACACAAAATGTTGATTCATTGCATTTTAGAGCTGGTTCTAAGAATTTACTTGAGGTTCATGGAAATAT
>DAOVHJ010000299.1 GCA_030671945.1 Candidatus Heimdallarchaeota archaeon | reverse complement strand
CTTCTTCTTCAAGAGCAAAGTCAACCGGTTTTGAACTGGAATCACTTTCCAGCAATGACATTATCTCGTCTTCTGCTGTCGTAATATCCTCTTCTTCAATGTTCTGGGGATGCCGCACTTTTCGTCTTATTAATTTAATGCGAATGATTTTAAATGTCAAAAGCGCAACAAATAATAACTAGGAAGTAAATATTCTCGATAGGAAATTGACCTCAGTTATACACATAACAAAGGTCTTATAAGAAAGCAAAAGAACATCTTTGTTGAAGATAAAGCTTTCAGAAAGCAAGGAAATAATATTTATATTTAAAAATTCGAAGAATTTAACACTCATAAAAATAAAAAAGAATGAATGAGGGGCAAAATAATTGGCTTGGTATGATTTCATATTTGAATTTCCCAATACAAGTCCAGGATGGTCCGCAATTATATATGCGTCAATATTCTGGTTTGTAATTGTACTTATAATCGCTATTATTTGGATAGCTACAGCAAGAAGAAAGAAAGGAGTAGATGTCTCTGCATTAGCTGCATTAGCATCCTCAGAACCAATGTCAGAAGGTGCTGCCGCAAGTGCTGATCCTCGAGAGGTTATGACTATTTTGTCCATAGAACGTTTAGCAGCAAGTACTGCTCTTTCTGCAGTAAAAGATGCAAGAAGAAGTAAACGCATAAGCTCAACTGTAAGTGATAGTCTTTCTAGTAGATATAAAGCTAGAATAACTAAAATTGATGCTGATTTGAAGAGAAGATCTGGTGCTCAAGAATACCAATCACTTGCTGAAAGCCTTGAGTCAAGCAGAGATCGTTTAAGAGATCAGGTAATGCCACCCGCAGCAACACCTCCTCCTCCCCCAACATCTGGTACTCCAGGAATTCCTCCCACAGCTCCTCCAGTTCCCGGAGCAGCTCCTCCAAGATTACCTGCCACAGGACCACCATCATCTGGTGCTCCACCTTCAGTTCCTACAATTCCATCAATACCAACAGGAACCCCACCAACAAAACCATCATCTCCAATTCCTATCCCGCCAAAAATACCCCCCGTATCATCAACTGCAAGACCAACAACAGTAGTACCACCTAGTGTTGCACCTCCAACAATCTCTACACCACCTTTACCACCAAAACTTCCAACACAAACACCTGTTGCACCACCAACAACTTCAGATATGGCTCCACCTCCAGTACCAACTACAGCTCCTACAACATCAGCAACACCAGCAACAGATAGCGATGGTCAAACTATTAGTGGTTTGCGAATGGAAATGTTGAGGGAATTAGCTCGCTTAAAGAAATTTATGAGCGAAGAAACACAATAATTAGCAAATCAAATTTGTTTAGTGATTAAGGGATACTTCTCCCTTAACTTCAAATTTCTTTAGACTTTTTGTTTAATTTATCTTTACAATGCAGTTATGCTAATTGCATTAAAATTAATACTAGAAAGAGCTATATAATAGCTAGAATCTTAGTGCTTGGAATTGATTAAATGTCTGCTATAAAAAATCTCATGACGAAATTTGATGTGAAAATATCACTTGCTATGGTAGGCTTAGTTAATTCTGGAAAAACTGAATTTGTGAAACGAATCCTTCAAACTAATGAATTCATTGAGGCTTCAGTGAGTAATGTTATGGAATTTGAGCTACAAATTCTTGATAATTTTTCTCTATTAACCTGGGATTTAGATGATCATATCCCTCAAAAGAAAACACTTTGGAAACGTTCTATTCTTGGTGCAAATGCTTTACTTTTCCTTGTCGATTCAACTAATAAGGAAAGCTTTCAGCAAAATCGAAAGCTGATCAAAGATCTAGTGGATAAGAATTTTCCCATAAGGTTACTTGTTCTGGGTTCTAAATCGGATTTGCCAAATTCTGCTTCTGTGGGAGAATTAATGACAAGTCTTGGTCTATTGGATCTTGATAAAACCAAGTGTGACGCTGATCTTTTCAAGTTCTCATCAAAAACAGGTGAAGGCTTGTATGCTATTGAAGAATGGTTGAATAGAATTCTCTTCAAACGACGAGAACGAGTTATTAATTATACAAAGGTTGTTGCTTGTATAACACTTTGCGAAGAAAGTGGGGCAATAAATGAAGCTGTTTTAACTGAATCACCTAACCTTACACTATTAGCAACATTACGGGAACTAAAACGAAAAGTGACGATATTCTCAAGAACAATGCGGGTTCATGGATCAGGGGAAGAAGTCATAGAAATTGCTAACTTTAAAATCCCGATAGTAAAGGAACATAGACATATAGTAGCTTTGGTTGTTGGTCCACATGATTCTGTTCCGCGTGCACTCGAAATATCTCGAAATGTATTGAAAATTATAAGTCCTTATTGTGATAAATCAATAAACTTAGTTAAAATCATTCGAGATCTTTATCCTTTGGATGCCTCATATTAACTTCAGTGTGCTTTTTTTTCCTACATTAGTTACATTGTTTACATAATTTACATAGTTTACATACATTACTACAAATTTTGATAGAAAATTTACATAGCTTACATATTTTACATACATTACATAATAGAAATTTCTGTAAAAATAACAAAATCATCATTCTTTTATATAGATTAGTCATTTTTAACATGTAAAACCTATATTTGAAAGTGAAATAAAGTCAATTAACTATTTCAAGCTAGAAAAAATAAGGCAAAAACTTGGGTTAGATAACAACTGTATAGAATAATTTTTTAAGTCATTATTATTTTAAGGTTGACACAATCAAAACAGTGTCGTTTGCGCAATGACAGCTAAGAAAGCAATATCATTTATACCCCCAGATTATAAAGAGCAGGAGAAATGGCAGCTAAAGATCATTACAGATCGATGTAAGGGTTGCCTGTTTTGCATTACGTATTGTCCAACAGAAATATTGGAAAGTTCTCCAGAAATCAATGCTAAAGGATATCATCCTCCCAGATTGAAAAATGGAGAAACGATGGACGATTGTGTAAAATGTGGTTTTTGTGAATTAATTTGTCCCGAATTCTCGATATTTCTTGAGAAGGATAAAGATAAATCTGGTGCAAAAACTGATTAAAATATGAAAAAATTAAAGAAAATTTAAAGTAAGGCGAAAATGGATGAGTAAAAAAGCACCACGAAATGATGTTTTAACCGGGGAGCACTACATTAGCGGTAATGAAGCAATTGCTGAAGGATGTATTGCTGCTGGGTGCAGATTTTTTGGCGGTTACCCAATTACACCCTCAAGTGAGATTGCAGAACGAATCTCTCAACGTCTTCCTCTTTTAGGTGGAGTTTTCATTCAAATGGAAGACGAAATTGCATCTATAGCTACAATATTAGGTGCATCCTGGGCTGGGAAAAAATCAATGACAGCAACCTCAGGACCTGGTATTTCATTAATGATGGAAAATATTGGTCTTGGAGTCATGACAGAAACTCCTTGTGTAATTATTAATGTTCAAAGAGGAGGACCATCAACTGGTCTCCCCACACTAGTTGGACAACAAGATGTTATGCAAGCAAGATGGGGTTCTCATGGTGATTATGAATTAATCGCACTTGCACCAAATTCTGTGCAGGAAGCATTTGATCTTTCAATTGAAT
>DAOVHJ010000268.1 GCA_030671945.1 Candidatus Heimdallarchaeota archaeon | reverse complement strand
CACAAATAAATTGGAAATTTTCATCTACGAAATGAACAAATGCTTCTGGATCAATCATTTTTTTGAATCCTCATGTTTTAAATCGAACCCTATCTATTAATTGTTATTATTCAAAATAAATTAGAACTATTACAAGGGTAATTTTTCATTTACGCTCCATAGCAGAAAATATTGAACTATAAATAAATAAAGGTAATTGTAATAATAAAACAACTTGGTTGGAAATTCATGAAGTTAGGATTAAGATTTAAGAGGTTTTTTTATAGACGAATTATGAAACCAAATATATTGAAACTCTATCAAAAGGAAAATGCAATGGTTGATAGACGAAATACTATAGCTTCAACTGAAAAATCGCCAAGTAGATTTGATATTCCAATGGGTCTCATCGAACATGCAGAACAAGGGAAACCAAATAACATAATGAATCGAACAACAATGCGACCAATGATAAGCAATATCAAAAATATCCATAAATCATATGATAGTTTAAGAGAAAATAGTGAGAAACCAAAAGAAAAAATTACTGATGCAATTCTTGAAGAATTAAAAGACTTTAGTAAAAAACATGGAATAGTCAATCTTGGCTTCACAAAGTTACCTCATCATTTGATATTCAAAGAAAAAGCAGTCCTACATGATAATGCAATAGTTTTAGTTTTAGAAATGGATAAGGACAAAATAGCTAAAGCACCATCTCGAGAAACTTTGGGGATGGTCATGAATACTTACAACAATTTGGGGATTGCTGCAAATAAAGTAGCAAAATTTCTGCGAAATCATGGTTATTCAGCACATGCTTCACATCCATTAGGGGGGATAGTGCTGTATCCTCCGCTGGCTAGTAGTGCAGGTTTAGGGTGGTTTGGAAGGCATGGATTACTAATTACCCCCGAATTTGGAGCACGAGTAAGATTAGCAGCTGTATTTACAAATATTACAAATTTACCATATGTTAAGGAGAACCCTCATAGTTGGATTCCTAAACAATGTGCAACATGTGGAAAATGCATTAAAAATTGTCCTCCAAAATCACTATATGAACAACCAATAATAAAAGAAAATGGATTGAAAACACATAATGATAGTACAAAATGTTTTCCTTATTTTGCAGGAAATTATGGTTGCTCGATTTGCATAAAGGTTTGTCCTTTCTCAACATCTGGTTACAAGAAACTTCATGAAAATATCCTGAAGAAAAAAAGATGACTTTTTGGTGAAATTATGATTTCTTTTTAGGATAAATTAGCAAAATCACTACAACAATAATTCCAGAGAAAGCTATAATATTTGTAAATCCAGAAAATCCAATAGTCGATTTGTTTTCATCTATAAAAGTTAAATTGCCTGAAATCGAAGTAAATTTCGCAGAAACATTCGAATATGTCTCTCTTGAATTAATGTATATTGAAAGGTGATTGATATTATAGTCTTGATTCTCCCAAGTATGTGTAAAATAATTGCTGTTATCACTAGTGTTCTTAAATGAGCATGTCAAGGTAGTACCAATTCTTTGTTGAAAAATTGTAACATTCCCCGATAATCCCGCTTCATTAGTACTAGCAAGAACCTCATCTGTTACCTCATAACCCCATAAAGCAGCTGCATAAGTTGCTTGTGATGCAACCCATGCATCATAGATATAAGCAACAGAATGCATATGATCACCCCAAACTGGAGGGTCACCAATAAAGCTACCATCACTAGTGTAATAACTACCCACCTCAAGTCCAATGTTAACATTATCATTAGTATCTTGAAGTGAAAATTTTAAATCGGTTTGGATGGTAATATTAGCACAATTACCTTGTGAATTAAAAGTGTAAATATAACGTTCAGTAATCCAACCACTTGTGGTACCTTCATAAATAAAAGAAATTTCTGAACTGGTATTTAGACTGTCAATATATTCACTATCATGAGTTTGAACAAAACCATCAAAGCTATCAATCAAAAGAGAATTCTTGACAAGATATTGATTTTGAAAGTCATTTCTAGATGTATTTATAGCTGATAGCTTAAAACATGAGAATAATATTAAACAAAATAAGAACAAAGAAGACAATTTCAAAGTAATTTTATGTTGAATCATAAGTTAAACTTCTCACTCACTTCTCGTATATACTAAGGATTATTTCACTTATAAGCTTTAATGAATCAAGTAAAGCAATGAAGAAATAGTTGGTGTCGCGGGGGGGATTCGAACTCCCGACAACAGGATCTTCAGTCCTGCGCTCTCTTACCTAAACTTCTAAAAGAAGTTTTCCAGGCTAAGCTACCGCGACAACCCTAGTGCTTATTTTAGAGTCAGACTCGCGACACCTAGTTCTTTTTTGGTATTTTTTTCCTTATAAAAGCTTTCGATTGTTAAGATTTCTTCTTCTCTTCTCTTTCAATTATTTGGAAAACCTTTTATTCTCAAATTAAACATCGAAGAACTGAAAAATTCAAACAACTATAATCTTGTGATAGTGATTAGCTTTTTAAAGCTTAAATCTGTCAGTATTATAGAATCCTTGAAGGACGTTGTAAGAATCTATGTCAGCATTTAACTCTCATCCCATTAATCGTCTACGAAAAGCATACGATAATCCCGTTGTGATTAGATTAAAAGATGGTCGAGAATTTCGTGGAAGTCTTGATGCTCAAGATCAACATATGAATATGGTTCTACGAAATGCTATCGAGTACTACAAAAACGAGAAAGTAGCATCTTTTGGTAAAATCTTCATTCGTGGGAATAACATACTTTGGGTACAGATAGATTTAGCTCCATAATAAGCACCATTGCTTCTTTTCATAGAGTTAGCCTTTCAGTGGTTACTAGATTGAAAAATTAGATTACTCCTCGTCTATATCTTTGCTTTCTATTGTTTTGATGGGTTTTCTTCGGATAATCTTTTCTTTTGGTCTTCGTTCATCTTGGTATATTTGCTCAAGCTCCTTTCTTCGCCTACTCTTGTATTCCGTTATTAATTCCCCTAGCGTATCCTCGGTTTTTTCCCCTAGAATTTGTTGTCTTTGTTCTCCCCATTCTTTTATCGCTTGTTCTAATTCATCATAATATGTTACTGCAATATCATCTATCTGCCTTACAGGCATCTGAAAAAGGACTGGAACATCTGCATTAAGAAACGCTTCCATGGCTATATTTGAGATATTGTTTTCTGCACACACAACTGCTTTTACCTCTCTTTCTATGAGCATTTCTGCTGTTCTTTTTCCTCCACCTGATGGATCCACTAGTAATACTACTTCATATGGTTCAATGTTAACTCTCTCAATTGTTTTTTCAATTCCTTCTCGAGAGAATTCGAATACAACCTTCATTGGCACTACTATTCGGTTTGTGCTCATAACTATCATTCGTTTCAGGTCGATGATTATTCCTTTTACTTTTGTTAGTTCCTTGTCAAGTTTCTTGACTTGTCCTCTGAGAAATCTTAATTCATCATCTTTATTTTTGATTGTGCGTTCTCGTCTCAATTCTTGGGATTGTTTATTTGTTATCTTTTTTATTCTGTTTCGTAGTTCTGTGCCTTCATTTCGGAGTTTCTCTAATTCTCCTAAAGCTTCTTCATTCATATCTTCGATGTTTTCAATATGAATTGCTTGTCTATCTCCTAATTCTTTAAGAGCATCTATTTTTTCAACCAAAGCTTTTTCATTATCAGTTAATACTACTTCTTCTTCCAACTTAATTTCTGGTCGTTCAACAACCTTTTCCCTGTTTTTTACTTCTTCTATTGCATCCTGAATATTCATTTCATCTTTAATGACGATCTGTTTTACAAGATTTCGAAGTCTTATGCTCCCGGGATCTGACATCTCGGAATCTATGCGATCAAATACGGTACTGTACTTGCTGTATGCCTTTATTGCTGCAAATAAAGCATCTCTCTTATGTGCTCCTTTAATTCTTGTTCCACTGCTTTCGGAATAGTCATTTACGATCTGGTTTTTCTCATCAGAGCTATAGAGTTTCTCTGGAAAGTATAAGGAAGCATTTAGCATTTTAGAAATTTTCACTACAAAATCTGGTGGTGGTTTAACATCTGCGGCTACTAAAGTAGGATCGCCTAGGAGGGTTATCTTGCGAATTAT